>JASEHA010000469.1 GCA_030018795.1 bacterium | reverse complement strand
CATCTGTGTATTCGTACAAGATGATATGCCTGTTATCGACGGATTTCCTGAAAATGATAATGGCACTATCCACGGCAGCACTTTCAAACACCCGAGCATAGAAATTAACGATGGTGATGTCTGACTGCTCGAGCGTGAACTTCCTCAGCTTCTTGTTCGTGTTGATTGTTAGCCAGTTGTTGGGGGTAATGAAACAGAGGCAACCATTGGGTCTCAACAAACGAGTCCCTTTCTCAATGAAAAGGGGATATAGATTCACCTGATATTCAGCGAGTTCATAATGCTTGTAAAAATATTCTTTGTCTTTGTTTGACAGCCCCCCTTTTTCTTACTTTCTCTGGCGAAAATATACGGCGGATTCCCAATCACCACATCAAACCCATCCCTCACCTCCGGGAAAAAATATTTGATGTCAAAAAACCCAACGCTTTCGTGTTTAAACAGGTTATTGTAGCTATTCCAGAGTCTTGCCTCGTTTTCCTTTTGTTCAAAATCACGGCTTTGTTTTTCTCAGCAAGGTGTTTGCTAAAGCGTTCATCTTCATGTGTG
>JASEHA010000468.1 GCA_030018795.1 bacterium | reverse complement strand
TAGAATCATCACTCGGCAATAAAGAATTATTGAAACTGCATAAGACCGCATTCCTTTGCAGCCGTAATATTCCAGCATCTGCGGTATTGAAGTGTTTTGATTGGGCTATAGAGCAGCGTGAAAAAGGGAATTGTATTGTCAGCGGGTTTCATTCCAGGATAGAAAAAGATGTATTCCATTATTTGCTTGCTGGGACACAACCGATTATTTTAGTTCTTGCCCGTGGGATGAAGGAAAAATTCGAACCGGAACTAAGAAAAGCGATTGATTCTAATAGATTATTGGTTATTTCACCTTTTGAAAAAGGAATAAAGCGTATCAGCATAGAAAAAGCACAAGTTCGAAATCGTTTTATGATTAACCTTGCCAACGAAATTGTAATTGGTTATGTAAGCAAAGACGGTATGCTGAATAAATTAACAAACGAAATTAAGGATAAAAATATATACAACATTATTAATTGACAAAGACCGCATAATCGCATTATGCACTTATGTGTCTGAAACAAGCTTCCAGATTCCCCCATTACGAATTGAATGCATCAAATTAG
>JASEHA010000467.1 GCA_030018795.1 bacterium | reverse complement strand
CATAAGGAGGGGAAATGATCAGAGATGTAGAGATTTCAAGCTTTGATTTACGTTACCAGGGCTGCCGAATGAAACACGATGGTGCTGAGAAGATATTGCTGCGTTCAATTTTAGAATGTGGTATCTCGTTAAGCCCCTTGAAGGTGTTGACACCAAAGATGGCCGAATACTGCTTAATGGATTCAAACGCTGCAGGTGTGCTCAGAAGTTGAACATAAACATAGTTCCATACACATCTCTTGGGAGCGATGAAGCTATGGGGATTATCCAGCTTCTACGCATATCCAACGCAAAAAGCCTGACTATCCTGGAGCAGGCAAGCCTGATTGATGAGTTGAAAAAGGTACATGGGATGAGTGCCATGGAAATAGCCGGTCAGCTTGAGCGAAGTAAATCCTGGGTAAGTATGCGGATTGGAGTATTAAGTCAGCTAAGTGATTGCGTGCGTCAGAAGATATTTGCTGGAGAATTTCCACTTTACGCATATATGTATACCCTGCGTCAGTTCATACGTCAGACTGTGTAAAAACTTAACCCCCGAGCAATTATGGTGATTTG
>JASEHA010000466.1 GCA_030018795.1 bacterium | reverse complement strand
TGTTAGAGCCAGGTCTTTCCATAACAGGTTATGAGATCCATATGGGCAGGACTACATATGGGGATGAGACAACACCATTGTTCAACATAACTTATCCTGAAAATAGATACGATGGAGCCATCAGTAAAGACGGATCAATAATGGGAACATACATCCATGGATTGTTTGATAACCATGAGTTCAGAAGGGTGGTTATAAACTACTTGAGAAAGAGGAAGGGATTGCCATTGCAGATGCCTGTTAAACAAATATCCAAAGAAGCAGAGTATGATAATCTGGCTGCTCTGATTCGAAAGAATGTGGATATGAAAAGGATATACGAGGGATTGGAGGAAGCTCCTCTGGCTTTGGATATTGTCGAATAGAAGTCAGAATCCATAACGAAGTTTCACTCAGGTCCTACCCACATTGCGAATTGAACGCATCAAGTGGGACACAATAAGAGACATGAAAGACGTTGCAATCGTTTTTCATCGAATCCCATTTTTTTCTCGCCTTCTCGCCCTCTCGCCCTCTTGCTCGACAATTTTTTCCTGCCACTTTCCTCAAACAATTCGGAA
>JASEHA010000465.1 GCA_030018795.1 bacterium | reverse complement strand
AGCAGAGCGTTTTTTTTCTGTAAAATCCTTTTTCAATGCACAAAGCCTTTCATCCTGTACTCGAAGAAAACCTTGTTTGGGCATAAGCTCAATTTCCAGATAGTATCGAAGTAATTTTTCCTGAATAAACTCTTTTTTAGGGTGACCATTTTTTGTTTCAAGCCCCTTTCTCATTCCAATGATTTCAAGATTAACCTTGTTTGTGATAAAATCTGATAATTCAATATCTACAGAAATTGAAAACCTCAGACTATCCCTGGCTAAAAGACTCTCAATACCGTTTTCAGGGAAGGTAAAGGATTCTATAGGTCTTCCACGGTATGGTGAATCAAAGGCATTTTTCACTGTTTTGCTGGTAACTATTCTGGAAAGAAGCTGAAGAGCATCCAAAAAATTGCTTTTTCCAGCAGCATTTGGTCCAAACACTACTGACAGGGGAGTCAATTCAACCTCAAAATTAGACAGTGACTTATACCCATCAATTTTAATTCTCTTAATCATTTCTTCTCCTCATCTCTTTGCCTCTACGCAAGATATGCAATCCATCACTTCACCATCAATA
>JASEHA010000464.1 GCA_030018795.1 bacterium | reverse complement strand
TTAGTAACCTCAGCATACTTTTTAGCATAATAAGCATTAAAGACAAGATTGTGAATTCTAAGACTATTAGCAGCTTCTACCAGATAGTATCTCAGGTATTTATTTCCAGACTTAGCCAATCTGGTTTCTTCTGCTTCAAAGTTGCCGGATTGGTGTTGTTTCCACCATAGTCCAGCAAATTTAGCTAAGGCTGCGTGGTCATAGAAACGAGAAATGTTGCCAATTTCAGCAATAATACCGGCAACAAGAACAGGACCCAAACCATTAATAGATTGAAGAGTGTGTTTGATAGGCTTAAGTGCACACTCTATAGCTCGATCAGTTTTCTTGATCTGAGATTCAAGCATCTCGATAGTATTGAGAGAAGATGCAATAATAAAATTAACAGATTCTTTTAACGGATCAGGCAACCTGTAGCTTTTACTTGCAGCTTGTTGTAATTCTTTAGCAACATCTGCTGGTAGAGCGAAATGGTTTTTGCTTTTTTCGATGATAAAAGCTGTTAGTTCGGGATGGTTCATTTTTATCGTTTTTCCTATGATTTCTTTTGGATTTCATGTTATC
>JASEHA010000463.1 GCA_030018795.1 bacterium | reverse complement strand
CCTGATTATAATCAACTATCCATGGTCTGGCAAATTTACCCACATCAATATCACCACTGGTATTATTAAGGATGGTAGCTGTTCCCAGTGTTGGTGTGCCAACTGCTGATGAGGTATTTATAAAAAGCAGGCAAAGACCGTTCTCATTGCCAACAAGTAGATCCTTTTGACCGTCATGATTCCAGTCGCAGACAAAGGGTGCGGCATACTGTCCAACATCAAGTGGGGCATTATTTGACAGCATCTGGGTTGGTGTGCCAAATACAGGTGCAGCATCAGTGCCAGTATTTGCAAAGAACCATACCTTGCCATGAAAATCACCCACAATCAAGTCCTTTTTACCATCCATATTCCAGTCAAAGACAACTGGTACAGCATAACCATCTACCTTGATATCTATCATCTCCTGTGTAGCTGTTCTCTGTGGTCTGAATCCTGAGGAAAACTCAGGGTTTGCTGTATTTGTCCCTGAGTTATGGAAATAGGTAACATATCCGTCCACATCACCGACGATAAGATCCTTTTTATGGTCATTATCCCAATCAATCACAAAGGGCACAGAGT
>JASEHA010000462.1 GCA_030018795.1 bacterium | reverse complement strand
AATGTAGTTGCTCAAAAACCTCCAGAGGCTTCTCCAACCCCTCCAGATAGTTCAACGAAACATCCGGATGGTTCTCCTAAACCATCAAGTTAGTTGTGTGTTGCATAGAAGGCAGGAGGCAGAAGTCAGAATTCAGAAGCCAGAAGCCAGAATTCAGAATTCAGAATTCAGAATAGCACTCAAGCTTCCAGCTTGAGTGTTATTAATCACAAGCAGGATGCTTGTGTTACAATGATGGATAACCGTTGTTAGAAGCCTATCCTGCGACAATTCTGGATTCTGGATTCTGGCTTCTGAATTCTGGCTTCTGACTTCGTGTTGTTGTATTCGGAGTTCAAATGTACAATCTAATCCTTGTACCATCACTTTTTTGTCCTGCCAGCTGCAAATACTGTTTTGGGCCAAATCAGGATACTGGAAATGTTCCTCACAAAGGAGGGAGCCCCTCTGGCGGAGGGAGCCCCTCTGCCGGATGGAGTCCCTCTGCCATGTGTGAGAACAGATCAATGGATGCTTGTACCGTTGACTATGCCCTTGATTTTGCTTTGCGTCTGATGGAGGAGCAGGG
>JASEHA010000461.1 GCA_030018795.1 bacterium | reverse complement strand
TGCATCAAGTGGGACACAATAAGAGACATGAAAGACGTTGCAATCAGTCCAGAGCACCAGTAAAAGCTTGAACATCGAGTATTAGCTCCTTATAGTATCTTGCCACTGCCTTTGACCCCGTTGGGCTCTCATAACCTTGGCAACAGACACTGTTTTACTCATAGTATTATCCTTTCCCTCTGGTTTCATATTATTTGTGGCAAAATGCTCTAATTGCTCAGGTTGCATTTTTTTAGCTTGACTTAAGTATCCTCACATGGTATAATATAAATCAATAAGAAAGTGAGGGAATATTGGAGGGGATAGGGAAGAATCAAGGAAGGGAAGAAGAGGGCGGTAAAATTATATGCCTCTAAAGAAAAAGATAGTTCTTAGTTTTTTTATAACCTCAGCCATCATAGTTAGTTTTATTATCGCTACCTATCTCAGTTTTATAGAGAGTAGAAGGGAGATTCGGTATCTGGAGTTGTCCGATACTATCAGAAGTAAATCGTTACTGCTCAGGAGACATGAAAAAAATTTCGACCTGTGCGGTTGAAATTTACCACACAGGTTATATTTTTGTAGACAT
>JASEHA010000460.1 GCA_030018795.1 bacterium | reverse complement strand
AAAAACAACGGCTAATCGGCTGCTTGAAAGCCTCCCTTCGCGAACTTGGGTTAAGTCTCGGTTCTAACTCTTTTTTTTAAACGCTTCCTGTTCCTCTACATTTGCTCATGCCAGGTACCATCCCTACTTTACGACGTTTTATTCCAATCGATTTTAAAAATTTACACACTCGGGTCTCGCTACGCTTAACTCCTACAATTTCTTCTATCTTGCTCATCGCCTCTTTAATACTGGCTGGTGGATGTTCTCGAAAATAGTCCTCTATAGTTTTAGTATGCTTTACTAATTCGCTTTTAGGTCTGTAACATCTGTCTTCTTTTAGCTTATCAATACCTCCATCTGCATACTCTTGAAGATAATTTGTTAAGGTGTTGACAGAAATATCAGTTAGTTGTGCAACTTTCTGGTGAGAAAATCCTTGATTTTTCAACCATAATGCCTCTGCCTTCCGTTGAACTCGTGGACGTGGATGATGATAACGTTCATAATTCAATGCCTCAATAGTTTCTTTAGTAAACTCAATTTTAATCATCCTGAAATCGGCAAGTAAATAGGGTAGATGTAGCCTAAGATTCTATCTTGG
>JASEHA010000045.1 GCA_030018795.1 bacterium | reverse complement strand
ATAAGCCTGTGCAGTGTATTGCAACAGCATGGCTCAAAAGTTTTTACACAGTCTGACGTAATCTTATTTACTGCCTGTATCCAACTAAAGAAACATTTCTGAAGTCCGTTTGGATCCAGACGAATAAACACTCGTTCAAAAGTGTCATGCGAAGGAATACCATTGGGTAATGTCAAAAACCCCTTTAACCACTTATACTTAACTTTCCCATATTCTTCTATATCTATCCATGTATCTGCACCGCAAATTACCGCACAAATCGCTATGACAACTATATCCATCAATAAGTGTAACTTTGTTCGATCAATTCTCGGATCCGTTAAATCCGAAAAATGCGCAACAATCCCTTTAGATGTATCTATCATCTTATCCCCCTCCCAGATAGTAAGTTCTTTACGCTTAATATTATAGGAGATATAAATGATAAAGTCAACAAAAAAGTGCTAACTTATATCTGATGCATAATTCGTCTGAGAATGAAAATTTAGATGCGTTTGCCCTGGATTTTTTTATTGACAATCTAACAAATATAGTATATAATCTATAAATGTAAAATAGTCAATTTGTCTTTTATGAAAAAATGAGGTTAATCTGTGGCTGCAACATCTGCAATACCTATAGAAAAAAATGGAGATGAGGAAGAAGGCAGACCATCTTCTAAGGGTAGACGCCGTCTTGGAGAGATGCTTGTAGAAAAGGGTATTATAAACTATACCCAATTAAAACAGGCAATAGATATCCAAAAAAAGGGGGGTGAAAGATTAGCCTGTGTTCTGGTTGAGTTAGGGATCATTGCTGATACAGAAATTGCTGATTTTTTAGCATCAGAAACAAAGACACCAAGGGCAACAAAAGAACAACTGAATACTGTAGACTCTTCCTTAAAAGGTATTATCCCTGAAAGCATTATCCAGAAGGAGCTGGTTCTGCCACTAAGCAAGAAGGATAAAACATTAACGGTTGCTATTACTGACCCATTAAATATTTTTCTCATAGATAGCTTATCTGCCAGGGCAAAGTGTATCGTTCAGCCTGTAATTGCCACAGAAGCAGAGATAAAAAAGATAATTGAAAAGATTTATGGCAAGGTAATCTCTGTTGAAAATATTATAAAAAAGTTAGAGAGACAGGGAGGGGTTGAGGTTGTTCAACAGGATATTGAAAAAGAGGACATTACCTTACTGGTCAAGGAGAGTAAGGATGCCTCTGTAGTCAGCTTAGTTAATTATATGTTGATGGATGCAATTCGCAGCAGAGCTTCTGATATCCATATAGAGCCTTTTGAGAATCAGGTAAGGATCCGTACAAGGATTGATGGGATATTATATGAGGTGCCCTCTCCGCCTAAAAAGTATCAAAATGCTATTGTCTCTCGAATAAAAATTATGTCTGGTCTTGATATTGCAGAAAAGAGGCTGCCTCAGGATGGAAGGTTTAAGGTAAGGTATGAAAATAGGGATGTTGATTTTCGTGTTTCCATGATTCCTACAGCATTTGGAGAAAAGGTGGTCATGCGTATCCTTGATTCCTCAGCCCTATGCTTAGATCTCCATGACCTTGGGTTTGAATCAAAGACATTAGCGATATTTAAGAAGTGTATCCATGCCCCGTATGGGATAATTCTTGTAACCGGACCAACAGGTTCAGGAAAATCAACAACGCTTTATTCGACATTAAGGTCTATAGACGCGGTAGCAAAAAATATTATTACCATTGAGGATCCAATAGAGTATATTCTGCCCGGGGTAAATCAGGTTCAGATAAAACCAGAGATAGGATTTGATTTTACAGATGGATTAAGGGCATTTTTAAGACAGGATCCAGATATTATTATGGTGGGAGAGATACGAGATAGGGAAACAGCTGAGGTTTCTATTAATGCAGCACTAACCGGACACCTGGTCTTTACTACCCTGCATACCAATGATTCGGCTGGTGCTATTACAAGATTAATTAATATGGGCATAGAGCCGTTTTTAATCTCATCAACTGTTATCATGTCTATTGCTCAGAGATTGGTCAGAAAGATATGTCCTGAGTGCAAAGAGGCGTATCAGGAATCAGCAAAGAATTTACAGGCTATTGGGGTGAAAATAAATTCAAATCGAGAGGTAACCCTTTATCGAGGAAAGGGATGCGATAGGTGCAATGGTATTGGATACAGGGGCAGATTGGCTGTTTTTGAAACAATGATTCTGACAGAGGAGGTAAGACAGCTTGTCTTAAGCCGTGAGCCATCCCAGATAATTAAACAATCTGCTATGAAAAATGGTATGATCAGCCTGCGTGAGGCTGCCTTGAGAAAGGTTGTTGCAGGATTAACAACTGTTGAAGAGGTATTGCGGTTAACCTTTGAAGAAAAGATGGAGTATTCGTAAATGGGGAGCATAACTGCTTCAGCATAAATTCCTTTTGTAACGCAGCTGATAAAGAATTCAAAAAGGACAGAATTGCTATAGGAACAGCTTTTAACTCGATGTTCAAGTTTTTTGCCACTATTGGCACTTTAGCAGTGAAACAGTGTTGCGGTATCTCCTATCTGTCAAGCTGAAAGCTTGACTTGCTTTAGTATCACTCGATGTTCAAGTTTTTACTGGTGACCAAGCAAGGAGACGAGAAGGCGAGAAAAAAATAGGATTCGATGAAAAACGATTGCAACGTCTTTCATGTCTCTTATTGTGTACTACTTGATGTATTCAATTCGTAATGTGGAGGATTGAGTGAAACTTCGTTTCGCTCATCTATCTTTGACTATCGTAGGTTAAAAAACTTGAACATCGAGTTTAATATTTTTCTATATTTTGACGATAACAAAATATAGGCTTAATTTAATATATGGTAAGCGTTCGGCGATATTTCTCTATCTTTGAATTGTGGGCAGGAACATTCTATATAGGGAATGATTTGTTTCTATGGTTTTTGCTGGCTGCTGAAAAGCTAAGTGACTGAATGCTCACCAAAAAGGGAGTACAAAGACTATGTACAGCATGGAATCTCTGGTACATCTAATGGTAGAAAGGGAAGCATCGGATATTCATTTATTGATTGGTGCCCCGCCACAGCTCCGCATTGACGGCTCGATTTCTCCAATAGAGGATTGTGAAAGATTGACACCTGAATCCTGCCAACAGCTGGTCTACAGTATTCTGACCGATGATCACAAAAGAAGGTTTGAGGAAGAAAACGAATTAGACCTTTCTTTTGGAGTAAAGGATGTGGGCAGAATCAGAATGAATGTTTTTCGTCAAAGGGGGACAGTGGGTGCTGCCTTGAGGAGTATCCCAAATGAAATACCAACCCTTGAAAAACTAAATCTACCACCTATTGTTCGAGATATTGCTGAGTTGCCATCTGGTCTTGTGCTGGTTACCGGTCCTACAGGGTCAGGGAAATCGACAACCCTGGCAGCTATGATTGATTATATTAATACTAATCGGCGAGAGCATATTATTACCATAGAGGATCCTATTGAATTTTTACATCGTCATAAAAACGCCATTGTTTGTCAGAGAGAGGTAGGAAGTGATACCAAGAGTTTTGCACTGGCACTAAAGTATGTCTTGCGACAGGATCCAGATGTAATACTGATAGGAGAAATGCGTGATCTGGAAACCATAGGTGCTGCCTTAACCATTGCCGAAACAGGACATTTAGTGTTTGCTACCCTACACACAGCCGATGCTATCCAGTCAGTTAACCGTATTATCGATGTTTTTCCAGGACATCAACAGCCGCAGATAAGAGGACAGCTTTCCTTTGTTTTGCAGGCTATATTCTCGCAGGTACTTCTGCCTCATGCTATGGGCAAGGGAAGAGTGCTTGCTTCTGAGATTTTAATCGCTACGGCTGCTATGCGAAACCTTATCAGAGATGGCAAGATACATCAAGCATATACGGTTATGCAGTCTGGCAGACAATATGGTATGCAAAGTATGAATATGGCTTTAGTTGATCTCTATAATACAGGACAGGTCACCTATGAAGATTGTCTGAACTATTCTTCAGATGCAGAAAGCTTAAAGCAATTGCTTGGTGGAAGCAGGGGCAGAATGGGTGGTATGTAGATCAATAATTCGTAAGTGCTTAAGCCAAAATTCTAAGCAAGTCAATAACAACCATAAAATCATTTTTTTTGTATCGCAAGGTATTGTCCAGACTAAGGCTGATGGTTTAACGATTATTATTAATCATTATCCACCTGCTACTTCACTGCTTTAATGGAGAATTTTTAATTATGCCAACTTATATTTATAAAGCTCGAAATATGGATGGAACTGTAGTTGCCGGGAAGATAGAAGCTGAGACCCAACGATCGGTAATTGCGAAATTAAAGCAGCAACATCTAATGGTGATCTCAGCTGAGGAAGAAAAAGCAAATATTTTTAGCAGGTTTCTGGATATTTTAAAATTTAAGGATCGGATTGGACTCAAGGATCTGGTGTTATTTAGCCGTCAGCTGGCAACCTTAATAAATGCAGGTATCCCTATTGTTCAATGTTTGAATGTGTTGATTGATCAAGTAGATAATAAAAATTTTAAGAAGATAATCATGACTGTTCGTGAAGATATAGAAAAGGGTGCCTCTATCACCATGTCTATGGGGAAACATCCGGGTGTGTTTAATCAGCTTTATACCAGTATGATAAAATCAGGAGAATCGGGCGGTGTGCTTGATGAGGTTTTGGAAAGAATTGCATCCTATCTGGAATCTGTTCAAGCACTCAGAAGAAAGGTTCAGACAGCCATGGCTTATCCTGGGGTGGTTAGTTGTATTGCTGTATTAATTGTTATGTTCTTATTAATCTTTGTTATTCCTGCCTTCAAGGATGTATTTGAAAGTTTTGGAGCAAAACTGCCACTTCCTACCATGCTATTGATTAAACTCTCTGATATTATTAAGTCTTATATTTTATGGCTTATTCTCTGTGGTGTAGGTATCTTTGTTCTATTAAGGCTTCTTATTACCAAAACAGAAAAAGGAAGGCTGACATTTGATGCTCTTATCTTAAAAATACCTGTTTTCGGTACATTGTTTCGGAAGATAGCTGTTACCAGATTTGCCCGAACACTTGGAACACTCGTAAGAAGCGGTGTATCTATCTTAGAGGCATTGGAGATTGTGGCAAAAACATCAGGGAATAAGGTTGTTGAAATGGCGGTTATGGGTGCCCGTACCTCTATTCGAGAGGGTGAAAGGATTACTGACCCATTAAGAGAATGTGGGGTATTCCCGCCTATGGTCATCCAGATGGTCTCGGTAGGGGAGGAAACAGGTGCCCTTGATACCATGTTGATGAAAATAGCTGATTATTATGACCGAGAGGTTGATGCTGCTGTTTCAGCTTTGGCATCCTTGATAGAGCCTCTATTGATGGTTGTACTTGGTATTGTTGTCGGAGGGATCGTGATTTGTATGTATTTGCCAATCTTTATGATTGCAACCCTTGTTTCTGGACAATGATATGGTGAAAAAGGGGTTATGAGGGGTCAAGGGAAGGATGCAGGGAACGGTCCGGCCGTTCCCTGCTAAAGCCCCTCGACCCCTTGACATCTTACCCCTTTTTATTTAATTAATATGAAAAAACAAAATGGTTTTACGCTTATTGAATTAATTATTGTCTGTGCGATTATTGGTTTATTATCTGCTATTTGCATTGTCAGATTTGTTGAATTAATAGATAAGGCAAGAGAGATGGTAGCTAAGGCGAATCTATGCTCTTTGCGTGCTGCAATTGCCATCTATTACGGTGATACAAAGGGGCTGTGTCCTGTATCATTGGACAATATTCGCAGGGTAAAGGGTGGGGAAACCTTGCCGGAATTTGTTCCCCGTTATATGCAAAAGATACCTATGGCAAGCCTGAGAAGAAATGTTATACATAACCGATCCAACAATGTTAGTGTGGTTAATACATCAAATATCGATACAGAGATAACAACAGAGGTTGCAGATATAGGAGGCTGGATATATTCATCTGTCTCCGGGGATATTAGAATTAATTGTACTTGCAAGGATTCAGCCAGCTTGAATAAGATGAATGGTGTTATTTATTATTCCAATTATGGACATGAGGAATAATTAATGGCAAAAAAGAAAGTAACACCTGCTAATAAACCCCTTAAAAAAATACCTGAGTTTGTACCCTCCCCAATCAGCCCATGGATGGGAGCAGTGGGTATATTAGTCTTTTTGTCTGCATTCCTTGTCTACTTAAAGACACTTACTCCAAGCATTGAGCTTCATGACAGCGGTGAGCTGGTCTCTGCAGCTCATGTCTTAGGGATATGCCATCCGCCAGGTTATCCCCTTTATTGCTTGATAGGCAAGCTTCTGACGCTTATTCTTCCGTTATCTAATATTGCTTTCAGGATGAATATCTTCTCTGCCCTTTCTGCCTCTGTGGCAGTGATGATGGTTTATTTTATAACCTTAAAAATTTCGATTTCCTTCATGGATAAGGAGTTCCTTACAAAAAAGGATGCAAGTACAGCTTTTTCTCATCCACTATCTTTGTGTCGTTGTGCCTCTGCTATCATCCCAGGGATAGTCGCCGCTGGTATGCTTACCTTTGCCACTACCTTCTGGCAGCAGGCTGTTATTGCCGAAAAATATACCCTCAATGCCTTGTTTGCTGCCCTGCTTATCTTTATTCTGATTAAATGGTGGGAGAAAATGGCTCAAAATATCCCCCATCAGTCGTATCTCTACCTGTTTTTTGGCTTGCTTGGGCTTGCTTTTACACACCACCTCCAAACTATTTTTATAGCAATATCAGGTGCGATTTTTATCCTGATAATTGGCTGGCACAAGAGAAAAACCTTTCTTAATTCTCAAGTACTCTTAAGGGCAGGGATATTTTTGGGACTGCCGCTCCTTTTATATCTCTACCTCCCTGTTCGGGCATCGGCTCATCCATCAATTAACTGGGGTGCTCCGGATACATGGGAGAGGTTCATCAATCATGTAACGGTTAAGGAATATGGCTATTATTTTTCTTCCTCAGCCAAAGAACTTCTCAATCGATTATTTATTAAGCACCCTTCCTTTTTTGTGATGCAGTTCACGCCATATCTGGCAGGCTTTGGATTTATTGGGCTAATCTGGCTGTTTCGCAGGTGTTGGAAATTTCTATTACTAACCTCTCTGATTGTAACCATAGACTTTGCTCATTCTGTCAGGTATGGGATACACAATATTGAGGATTATTATATCCCGGCATACATGATTTTTTCCATCTGGATGGGCTTGAGCATTATCCCTATCAGTCAATTAATCATGAAGCGGTTTCCAAAGGCAAGCTTGATTCCTCTATCCTTTTTACTTTTGCCAATGATTTCCTTTTCCCATAATCTCTATTATGCTAATAACCACAAGAGTTTTTACAGCTATGACTATGCCCGCAACATTCTGATGCCGCTTCCATGTAAGGCTGTTTTGTTTGTCAAGGGTGATACCTTTTCCTTCCCGCTCTGGTATCTGTATAATGTAGAAGGGATGCGGGACGATGTTTATATGGTTGATCATCATTCCCTGTACCTTGATTGGTATGCCTCTCAGTTAAAAGAGCGATACCCGGATCTTAATTTTACCTTTACACTGCAAAACAAGATAACCCGCCTTTCTCCAGAGGCTGAGGGTTATATCTATGAAAGGCTGAATAATATTGTAGATAATAACCCTGATCTTGCAAGCTATCTGCCATTTGACCCAAAGGCAGAGGAACGGTATACCCTGGTGCCTGCTAATATCTGCCATCGAATACTTCCCAAAGAGACACCAATCAATGAGCAGATTAAGGCAATTGATTTAAATCTGCGTTTTGCTTATCGTTATATCCTTGACAGGGGCATTTATAAGCCTGAAAGGATTGCCTCAAATGTGTCCAATTACGGCATTTCTTATAATAATCGAGGCAAGTTTTTTCAGGACAATCAGCTGTATCAAGAAGCAATCGTTGAATTTAAGAAGGCTATTGATGCCTCGCCTGAATATATTACTGCCTATTATCAGTTAGGACTGCTCTACAAGGATACAGATAGATATAAGGAGGCAATAGAACAGTTTGAAAGGATAAAATCCATTGATAGAAATGATGCCAGGGCAGACTATGGACTGGCTATGGTCTTTCACAAGCAGGGCAATCTTAAACAAGCGATTGAAGGCTACAAAAAAGCGATTAATCTGGATCCAGGCAGGGATTTTCTCTATGCTGCACTCGGAAGTGCCTGCCTTGAGGCTAATGAGCCTTTTGAGGCAGTTAAGGCATTTCAAAAAACCGTAGAATTAAGCCCAGGCAGTCCTGATGCCTATTATAACCTTGGCATAGCCTACAGCCACTTGAGGGATAGGAATAACGCCATTGATTCCTATCAAAAGGCATTAAGCCTTAATCCCAATTATCTGCCTGCCCGTGCTGCGTTACAACAGGCACAATAGTAGTGCAGCCCCCTGGCTGTGGTATGATTAAAGGATAAACCATGAAGATTACAGGCATAGACATAGGTGAAAAAGCCATAAAGATTGCCATATTGCAGCAAGCATGGTCCTCCTCAGTGACAGGGACGTATATTTCAGAGGTTGTCCCTGCTGGAGAGACATGTCAACATATCCTTTCCACACTGAACACTCGGCTTTCTTCATCCAAAGACATGATTATTTCCATCCCAAGGCAACATGTGTTTATGAAGCTAATTGAGATGCCCTGCTTAAAGGATGTTGACCTGAAAAAGGCATTAGGGTATGAGGTTGAGGAGCATATCCCTTACCCTATTCAGGATGTGGTTTATGATTTTTATGTCATCAAACAAGCAGAAAAAACAAGGATTCTATTGGTTGCAGTTCAAAAGGCTGTTATTGAATCCTATCTTGAGATGATAAAAGGGGTTGATAGACATGATGTCTCTGTATCTGTCTCATCCCTTGCCTTACTCAGCCTTTGCCTCTCACAAGAGAAAGAAAAGGACTGGATGTTGTGCTGCAGGGAAGAAAGGGGAGGAAAATTCCAGGAGATATTTGTTGTTAAGGACGGTTTCTTAAGCCTTGTCCAAACCATACATGGACAGGATGTAGAAAGAGAAATAGCTAAGGTTATTGAAAATCATCCAGTAAAAAAGATAATTCTTGTCAGCGATGTTTTAAAGCAGATAGAAACCATCTCAGGAGTCAGGGTAGAGGAATTTGTTCTGCCAGTGTCCATAAAAATATCACCACAGGCTGGGTGTTTGTCCCCTGTACCAATTGCCCTTGCCTTTAATAAGCTGCCCAAAGCAAGATTAAGGATAAACCTGAATCCTGAAAGGGAGATGCAGGCAAAAAGAGCATTGAACAAACATCTCAAAACTACCACCCTTTTACTGCTCTTGATGATATTCTGCCTGAATCTGTTATTCTTAACAGACATAAGAAGGATGGAGAACAGATTACAGCTCATGAGGCTTGAGATTAACAGGATTCAACCAAAGGTTGTAAACCTCGTAGATAAAAAGTCATCTATTGAACATCTTACCCAAAACATGGAAAAACTTAAATCCGTAATCCTTGATACCCCATGTTATTTAGATGCACTTAACGAATTGACTATAATTGTTTCACCAGAAACGCAGCTGGAAAGCGTGAGCATTCAAGGAGCAAAATGCCGGCTTACAGGTTATTCCACATCTGTTACGACCCTTCTTTCAGCTATTGAAAAATCCCCTGCCTTTGAACAGGTAGAGCTTGTGGGTGGTATTACTAAGGAAATGGGCATGGAACGATTTGAGATGCAGATGCTGGTGAGTAGGTAGGGAAGCTGTTAGCAGGTAGTAGATAGCAGTTAGCAGATAGCCAGATGGAAATCAGGATGTAATTCAAGCTTCCAGCTTGAGCAGTATAAATCACAAGCAGGATGGGCGTATAAATGAACAAAATCATTCAAAACAAGGCACTACTCAAAATATCCGGGATATTTATCCTGATAATCGTTCTTATGCTCATGTTATGGAAGCATGAGCTAAATCAATATGCCAGGATAAACCGTGAAATCAAGCAAGCCAGTGCTAAACTGGAAAACTACAGGGATTGTCTAAAAAATGCAGGTTTTTATACTCAGCAATGGCAGCGAATTCAGGAGACTCAGTCTCAATTGGAACAGAGATGCTACCAGAATAAAACACCTATGTTATCCACAACCTGTCTGCTTGAAGATATCCAGAAAATCATTAATAATAAAGGGGATTCAATCATCAGGATAGAGGTGCTGCCTGAGAAAAAGGTGGACCCAAAATATACTCAAATAGGGATTAATCTTCAGCTAAAGACCTCCTCGCAAGGGTTAACAGATATTTTGTATAAACTTGAAAATAGCGATAAACTCTATCAGGTAAACAGGCTGTCTGTGCAGGTATCATCTGATGGCTGGCTTGAGGTTGAGATAAGGGTAGCTGCTATTCATATAGGGGAGTAATCGTTATGTTGTTAAACAATATCAAATTAATGAACAAGATATTAGCCATTATTATTGGGCTGCTGCTATTGTGCTCTATAATCCTGTCCCTTACCCCTGTCAAAATATCCATGAGCAAGGGACAGGGGATGAAGGCTGACATAAGGTTATCTAAGGCTTTGACTCCTCCAGCCAAAAAGCAGGAAGAGTATAACATATTGGCTTCAGGCAGGTTGTTTGGGCTGATGAAACAAACACCAATCACTTCCTCGCCAGAGATAGAACGTCCTTTGATCATAGGAGAAAAGAAGCCATGTCTTCCACCTCCAGAGGTAATATACTCGCTCCAGGGAGTAATACATGGCTCACAAGGGGCAATAGCCGTAATAAGGGCATCAAATCAGGCACAGAATGTGTTTGTCAAGTGTGGAGATACACTCGACTCTTATCAGGTTACAAGGATTACAAAGGATTCATTGGTATTGAAAAGAGATGGACAGGAAAGGATAGTTTATCTTGAATATCCTCATTGAGACAGAAAGTTTGTCATAACTATACCGCTCACTTAAATTGAGCCGGGTATGCTCAGATAAATTGAGCCATTCATCCACAGTACAAAGTACCAAAAGCAAGTTTTTTACCCTACGATTCTTTCAGTCAAAAACAGATGAGTGAAACAAAGTTTCGCTCAATCCTCCACATTACGAATTGAACGCATCAAGTAGTACACAATAAAAGACATGAAAGACGTTGCAATCATTTTTTATCGAATCCCATTTTTTTCGCCTTCTTGCCTTCTCGCCTTCCCGCCCTGATTGGTCGAACCGTAGAACTTATGGTATCTCCTACCTGTCAAGCTGGAAGCTTGACCTACTTTAGTATCACTCGATGTTCAAGTTTTTTAACCTACGATAGTCAAAAATAGATGAGTAAAACGAAGTTTCACTCATCCTGTTTTTTCGCCTTTTCGCCTTCTCGCCCTCTTGCTCGACAATTTTCTCCTACCACTTTCCTCAAAACAATTCGGAATCAACAAATAACAGCTTTTTTCATTATGCCTTGCTCTCTTCCATTACGAATTGAATGCATCAAGTA
>JASEHA010000459.1 GCA_030018795.1 bacterium | reverse complement strand
TAAATTGTCTGAACAAGAACAAAATGCAATGAAGAGTAAACTAAAACATATTTCTTCTCTTGCACGAGATAATGTTGACTATTATTCAACCGTTCATCAGGAAGCTAAAAAGTAGTAATCTGAACAATTAGAGTAACTTGCCACAAAGATACGATGGTATCCTTAAGCAATTCTGGACATGGTTCAAAACGAGGTAACACTTTTTTCGCCTTTTCGTCATTGTGGGGTAGCTGCGGGGCTTGTCCCCGCCTTTCATCGCTCGCAATGACAAAAACCAACAAGTATTTGTTACCCTGCATGCTATGAAATTGAACCATGTCGATTTTGCCATGAAAGAACCAAGGTTTGCTGAAGCACTTAAGGTTGCAGAACTTTTGTAGAGAAGGGAAAGATAATACTTAACGTTCAAGTTTTTAACATCAAAAACAATAGCATAACCCTTAATAATACACAGGTTATGCGTTTTAGTAAATAGCAGAGACAAGGAGATGGCATCTCTGCCAGAAGCAGCATTTCTGGCAAAGATAGTACCCCTGATATACTGCAAATATAAACCTGAAATCGGCAAGTAAATAGGGTAGATGTAGCCTAAGATTCTATCTTG
>JASEHA010000458.1 GCA_030018795.1 bacterium | reverse complement strand
AAAGGAGAGACTTATGGATAATGTTCTTTTAGAAAAAGCATTTGAAATGCCGGCTAATGAACGGGTTACATTTGCCGAATTAATTCTTGCAAGCATTGATTACGAAGAAGAAAAAATACGCCA
This sequence comes from bacterium, assembly GCA_030018795.1. Taxonomy (GTDB): domain Bacteria; phylum UBA9089; class CG2-30-40-21; order CG2-30-40-21; family CG2-30-40-21; genus CG2-30-40-21. The sequence continues at coordinate 481 of JASEHA010000458.1, read as the reverse complement.
ATCATGGATTGCAGAAGTCAATAATCGCATAAAAGCAGTAAATGAAGGCAAATCAAAATTATTGGATTTTGGAAGCATATACAATGAAGATTAATATACATGAATTGGCAGTCAAAGAATTTGACGAAGCAATTGAATGGTATGACATCCAATCAAAAGGGCTTGGGAAACGATTCAAAAAGTCAGTAACTGATCAGATTAAAAAGATTAAAGAAAATCCAAATTGGTTTCTGAGAGAAACGGATAATATTTACAAGGCATATGTCCCAAAATTTCCATATAAAATTCTCTTTACATCAGAGAAAGATAGAATCGTTATTTGGGCAATTGCTCATATGCACAGAAAACCATGGTACTGGCAGTCAAGACTGAGCTAACCAGGGGGAAATGGGACAGGCTACTTTTCCTGAGCCTGCATAGTTTAGTGAACCAGAAGAAAAAAGACGGCGGAGTGCTGTTTTTGTCTAACAAAGAGGGGTAC
>JASEHA010000457.1 GCA_030018795.1 bacterium | reverse complement strand
AAGATTTTACAGCATATGCCCATTTCTGCTTGCCTCTACTTGCCGATTTCAGGTTAAAAGAAGGTCGGCCATGATAACGAGGATTATAACCAACTTCTCCATCTTTTTGATTCCCATGAAGCGTGATTACCGTATCGTCGAAGTCAAGAGTAACATAGCAAGGGCCTGTCCATTGAGATTTAAGTTTTATTAGATGATTATTGATATTTATGAGTTCTTGTATATTCTTGGGAGTTTTGAGGGGTTCATTAGAGGTTTCACTGGACTCTTTGGCAAGTTCAGCCTTAGTTTTTTCTATAGATTCATTTCGTTCAAACAAAAAGAGAAAATTACGAAATACTTTTTCTGAAGGGAAAGATAGGATTTCTTTGATATCAAGATATCCCGGATCATAACGTAAATATTCCATATGGTCAAACCGAAACAGACCTACACAACAGGAATCAATTATATAATCCAATATTTGTCGACCTGTGCGGTTGAAAATAGCTATCAGCTTTATCGCATTATCCACGAAATTCACGAAAAGTGTTTGAAAAATCCACAGATTATGATTTCAGACTAACCACAAAGGGCACAAAGAACACACAAAAGGCACAAAGATTCT
>JASEHA010000456.1 GCA_030018795.1 bacterium | reverse complement strand
CCCCCACTCGCGCGGGGAAGACTAAATTATACTGCCTTCAGGGACTACTTCCCGAGAAACACCCCCACTCGCGCGGGGAAGACTCTTAGTATACAGGTTCACTAACACGATACGCAGAAACACCCCCACTCGCGCGGGGAAGACTCCTTGGTAACGGTAGTTATACCTCTACTCCCAGAAACACCCCCACTCGCGCGGGGAAGACTCAGATAACGGCGAGGCCGTGAAATATTATTTAAGAAACACCCCCACTCGCGCGGGGAAGACCCCAACATAGTGTATTTTATCGTTTCAAACATACAAAATGTAGTGTGATTAGAAAGACCCTTCTTTTTCCTGCACTAATTGCAAGCCACTTATTTCAACCAGGGAGCGTTTGGTATCTCCTATTCCTCGGATTTTATAGCCTGGAGTTTTTTTGGTTTTTTGGAAAACCATCAGCCCTGACTCAGGAGGGCAATGTTTATATAAGTATTCGACAACATCATTCGTTACCGCATCTTTGATTCCTGAGACAAAGACATTAGGGCGAGGTTCCACAAACCACAATTTCATCCTTCCTCTAACTGCCGGGGGAATATCATTCGCGAGAACTACCAGCATTCTTGCCTCCTTCGA
>JASEHA010000455.1 GCA_030018795.1 bacterium | reverse complement strand
TGGTAAAATCTGTACCATTTTTACCTATGTGGTAATTTCCAACCGCACAGGTCGGAAGATTTTAGGAAAGGTTTCGTCAATGATAGCTACTATGGCCTTTTTAGTGGCCTTGGCCAGTGATAACTTTTTCATCTTATTTTGAGCTCTTTGACCGATGGTGTTGGTAAATTTGGAAAGATACCCCAAAGAAGAGTTGATGCCAAAGGCAAAGCCAACGATTCGAGAGATGCTCCGCAACGATAGTCCTTCTTTGAATCGAAGCAGACAGATAAACTTACAGATAAAGAGTTTAACGGATTCGCGTAATATCTTGAGGAGAGAGGCATTCTCAGAAGAAAAGGTTTTATGGCAGTCATTACAGATATATTGTTGGACAACTTCTTTATCGTCAATTAAGTGAATGCGGGAAAGGATTCTTTTTGTCCAATTGATTACCCATCTTCGCCCATTTCTGGATATATTTATACTCTTGCATTCAGGGCAAGGGTTATCTGAGGAAAAAAAAACGATGAACTATCCGTTTTATCGAAGATTTTCGGGGGAATATAGAAGGAAGAAATTCAATGATTTTATCCTGAAATCGGCAAGTAAATAGTGTAGACGTAGCCTAAGATTCTATCTTGG
>JASEHA010000454.1 GCA_030018795.1 bacterium | reverse complement strand
TTACTGTGCCCATGCTATCAACACCAGCAGGAATGCTTGCACTCCCAACCCAGCCCATGGCGTTGTTATTGCCCACAGTAACACCCTTGCCTACAGCCATGCTCAATGCCGCAGATATAGTTCCATACACCAGCTTGCCAGAGATTGTGCCAAGTGGCTGATTTGCCATGCCACGAACATCAAGCATGGTTGCTATCAATGGCGGCAGCTTAGCAGAGAGCCACATGGGTGCAGGGATATTAAGCGGATCAGATGGTGTCCGATTGCCAGCCTGATCAATGCTTATTGCATGAACGGTTATCGATCCAGCAACAGTACCCAGTGTGAACCTGAATGCCCCATCCACTGACAATATAGCTGTGCCCAATGACACATTGTTGTTGTCTTGCCGCAGCTTAACCTCCACTGCCCCTGTTGCTGTGCCATACACCAGCCAGCCATCTCTGACTGTGTATGTCGCCGCAATGGTTGGTATGTCCGGCGGTGTGGTATCAATCGTTAGTGTGCCAATAAATGCTGCCTGTTGATTGTAGATGTCTGTAGCAAAAATGCTTACTGTGCCCATGCTATCAACACCAGCAGGAATGCTTGCACTCCCAACCCAGCCCATGGCGTTGTTATTGCCCACAG
>JASEHA010000453.1 GCA_030018795.1 bacterium | reverse complement strand
CACACGAGAACTTTTAACTCTCGAGTAGTATATTAGAAAATATTTGGGGTTGAAATAGCCTGAGGGAGTCTTGCTACGCTCTACACCCCTGAGGGCAGACGTTATGCCGGACACGAAGGAGGTGACACTATGCTTTCAACAAAAAAACAAATGACCACAATTATTCAGGATCAACCCGATGATAGCTCCTATGATGAGATTCTTCGTGAATTAGCTTTTGCTCGGATGATTGAGCGTGGGCTGGAAGATTCCCAGGCAAATAGAACTATCAGTAATGAGGAAATGAAACATAGGATTAAGACATGGCAGAGATAAATTGGACAGATGAAGCAGAACTATGGCTTAAGGATATCCACAATTATATAGCTCAAGATAGCCCTGCATCGGCAGTTCGGGTAGTTGAGGCTATTTACGAAACAGCGCAATTACTGCGCCGGTTCCCAAAGATAGGCTACAGCTACGATAGAATTCCCAATAAGCATATTCGTATTCTACTGTACGGACATTACAGGATGGCATATCTCATTAAGCCTGATGGGAATATAGATATTTTAGGTGTATTTCATGGAGCGCTTGATATGGAGCGTTATCTCTTTTGAAGTTAGGAGCAGGTCCGCTCTTCTGTTGCTTAGCCTAATTTG
>JASEHA010000452.1 GCA_030018795.1 bacterium | reverse complement strand
GTTTGATACTTATTACGAACGGGCAAAGAATGAGTATGGGGTGCGGTATATCCGTTGTATGGCCTCCACAGTTAAGGAAGACCCAAATACCAATAATTTGACGATTCGATATGTTACCTCCTCCGGTGAGTTGGTGGATGAAGAATTTGAGATGGTGGTGCTGTCAGTAGGACTAAAGCCCTCTTCAAAAACTCTAGGTACGGCAAACCGACTCGGGGTTAATCTCAATCAGTATGGGTTTTGTTCCACCTCTACCTTTACCCCCATTGCTACCTCTAAAGAAGGTATCTATGTCTGTGGAGCATCTTCGGAGCCAAAGGATATACCTGAGGTAGTGTGTCAGGCCTCAGGTGCGGCGGCATGTGTTGGTGAACTGCTCCAGGAGGTTCGTGGGACTATGATGGCCAAAAAGGAGTATCCATCTGAGGTAGATGTAACCGGCCAGCTCCCGCGGATTGGTGTCTTTGTCTGCCGATGCGGGATAAATATTGCCGGTGTAGTAGATGTCCCCCAGGTTGTAGAGTACGCTAAAAGTCTGCCAGATGTAGTTTGTACCGAAGAAAAGATTTATGTTTGTAGTCAGGATTCTCAAGGCTTAATCAGGGAGAAAATTCGCGAACATAACCTTAATCGGGTGGTTGTTG
>JASEHA010000451.1 GCA_030018795.1 bacterium | reverse complement strand
CCTTAATGGATTCAAGGCAGTTCTATCTAAAGGCATAAGTGAGCATGCAGCAACTTATGGAAGTATGGGGATTTGCTATGGCTATTTAGGACAAAAAGAGGATGCCATGGCATGTTTTGACAAAGCACTTGAAATTGACCCGGCCTATGAACCAGCCATGTTTAATCTCAAAGCTCTCGAATCCCTTAAGGATGGCGAAACATTCTATGACCTCAAACCTGAATCCATCAAAGATGATAAAGAACAGGTTATGGAAAAGAAATCTTTTATGCAAGCCTTATTCCAAAAATTGATGGGGAGATAAAAGAAGATATGGGGATGAGTATGAAGGTAGTGAGCACCTTCAGGTGCGTCTTATGCCTGATTGTTGGGTGTATTGTCAGAAGCTTTGAAGCACAGAACTTCTGAACTTCTGAGCTTTGTGTTGTGCAAGCTGGTAGTTCCGGTTGTTTAGGCTGTAGGCTGTTAGTCAGAATTCTTTTTCCTGCCTAACAGTCTACAGCTGTCACCATCAATTGTCGTATAGTAGTGGCAGGAGAAAGCCTCTCTGGCAGCCTAGTGCCCTGGCTACTTTATTAGGTTCTTTAACTCTTCGTGTGGGTAAGGTAATGGGTCAGAAATAGAAAAGAGTTAGAACGCTGATGAAT
>JASEHA010000450.1 GCA_030018795.1 bacterium | reverse complement strand
ATGCTCTTTTTACATGAGGCATTATGAGACAGTTGGCTTTATCGAATATTCAGTGAGTTCAACTAATCTCTTGACAAAGCAAGCCTTCTGTGGTATATTACAAAAATAATGGTCTTCTATTAACACAATCCATAGGAGGGACAGATGGCTAAAAGAAAGACTGCAAGAGAAAGGTTGGAAGATGCTAAAGGATTACCCAGGATTGTAGATACCCCAAAAGGGGTGATGTTTATCCCAAAGCCTTTAGATGTAGATGCCCTAATCAAAAAGGTAGAAAAAGGAAGGCTTGCTACATCAGACCAGATTAGAAAACGTCTGGCAATGGATGCTGGGGCAGAGTATTCCTGTCCATTAGTTACTGGAATCTTTCTTAAGGTTGCTGCTGAGGCGGCAGAGGAGGATCTGGTTGATGGTAAAGAGCCCTCTCCTTATTGGCGTATCGTTAAGTCAGACGGCAGTCTGAACGAAAAATTCCCTGATGGAGCAAAATGGCAGGCAGCACGATTGATGGAAGAGGGGCATACCATTGAACCAGGGAAAGGGAAAAAACCGCCTAAGGTGAAGGATTTTGAGAGATTTATTCAGGAAGTGTAGTAAATAGTTGCTATGTACGCTCGATGTTCAAGTTTTTACTGGTGACCAAGCGAGTGCACCAGTTACCAGTCACCAGAGCACCAGGCATC
>JASEHA010000044.1 GCA_030018795.1 bacterium | reverse complement strand
TTCTTCACTATTTCTCTTGATACCAGTCTGGGACTCTTTTTCGCAAAGATAAACCCAAGGGCATCAGCCCCAGCCTCAACCGCAGACAGGGCATCCTCAGTATTGGTAATCCCGCATATCTTTACTGCAATATCGTGCATTACACCCTTTTCCTCAATTCTCCAACAAGCTCTGTCATCATCTCATCAACATCACCCTGCAGGATACGGCTATCTGTCCGTTTTAACGGCTCAAATATCTTCACCACCTGTGTTGCAGACCCTTTAAGTCCAATCCTTGCCTCATCAGCATCAATATCTGCTGCCTTCCAGACAGGGATCTCTGCCTTCTTTGCCCGCATACTATTTTTTAACGATGGTATACGCGGATTGTTTACCTGTTTGGTTACTGTCAGCAGGCAGGGTCGTTCCACCTCTACTATCTCACACCCATCCTCTAATTCCTTCTCAACAACGATGGTTGTCTCCTTTACCTCAATCAGCTTAGAGACATTTGTCACCTGAGGGATACCGAGTATCTCTGCCAGCTCAGGACCAACCTGGGCTGTATCTCCATCAATTGCCTGTTTGCCACACAGGATAAGGTCAAAATCTCCGATTTTTTTGACAGCCATAGAAAGTGTATAAGACGTAGCCAGGGTATCTGCCCCAGCAAACGCTCTGTCAGAAAGCAGGCAAGCATTATCCGCACCCATAGCAATGGTATTCCTCAAAGCCTCTTCTGCCTGTGGCGGCCCCATAGTAATGACATTTACCCTGCCGCCATACTCATCCTTCAAGGATAAACCTGCCTCTACAGCATTTAAGTCAAATGGATTAATAATCGAGGGCACCCCGCTTCTAATCAGGGTATTTGTGGTTGGGTCAATCTTTACTGAGCCTGTATCTGGAACCTGTTTAATGCAAACAATGATATTCATATTCTTCCCCCCAACAAGTATGTCCTATAGGACTTATGAGACCTATAGGACATATTCTGCTCTTATTTCTTCTTCGCTGACTCCTTGATCAAGGCAAGACCAATTACATTTCGTTGTATCTGGTTTGTCCCCTCATATATCTGAAGAATCTTGGCATCACGCATCATCTTTTCTACCGGATATTCCCGCATATATCCATACCCGCCAAATATCTGCACCGCATCTGTGGTTACCCTCATACATACATCGGTAGCAAATAGTTTAGACATGGCTGCCTCTCTGGAGATATTATCATCCCCTGAATCAATCATCCTTGCCGCAGCATAGGTTAATGCCCTGGCTGCCTCTGTCTGGGCAGCCATATCAGCTAACATATGCTGTATTGCCTGGAATGATGATATTGCCTGACCAAACTGAACCCTTTCCCTTGAATACCTTGTAGCATGGTCAAGTGCACCCTGGGCCAATCCCACACCCTGAGACGCTACACCTGGCCTTGCCCTGTCAAGGGTTTTCATGGCCACAATAAAGCCCATCCCTTCACGTCCAATGATATTCTCCTTTGGTATGCGGCAATCTTGAAAAATGAGCTCTCTTGTAGCTGAGCACCTGATACCCATCTTTTTTTCCTTTTTCCCAAAGGTAAATCCTGGTGTATCCTTTTCCACGATAAAAACAGATGCCCCGCGAATACCCTTAGACTTATCGGTCAGGGCAATAACCGTATAAACCTCTGCCTCTCCAGCGTTAGTAATCCATTGTTTTGTGCCATTCAAGACATAAGATTCACCATCACGAACAGCTGTAGTTGCCACAGCTCCAGCATCAGAGCCAGCATTAGCCTCTGTTAAGCCAAAGGCAGCCAATTTCTTTCCGGCAGCAATATCTGGAAGGTATTTCTGTTTTTGAGCATCGTTTCCAAAGAGAAGAATAGGCAGCGTGCCCAGGGCTGATGCGGCATAACAAACACCCATCCCGCAACAAACCTTACTCAACTCCTCAGTTACCAGACAAAGCTCAAACACCCCACCGCCAAATCCGCCATACTCCTCTGGCAGGTAAACCCCAAAAAGGTCTGAGGAAGCAAGTGTTTTCATTACCTCCCAGGGGAACTCCTCTTTTTCATCAAGCTCTGCGACAAGAGGTACTGCCTTTTCTACGGCTATCTTAGCTGCCAGATCCTTGATCATCTGTTGTTCTTCTGTTAAAAAATAATTCATAACTCACCACCCTTTGCCTCATTACCAATCATTCGCAGGGCATGATAGGCTGCATTCTGTTCAGCCTCTTTCTTATTACTGCCCTCTCCTGCTGCAATCACATTGCCCTTTACCGAAACCGTAATCTCAAAAAACTGCCGATGGTCTGGCCCCCTTACCCTGACCAATTTATACACTGGCAAGCATTTACTCTTGCGTTGTACATATTCCTGAAACTGTGTTTTATAATCCTGGACATACTCATGCGTTGAGACCAGCTCTACCTCTTTAGCCAATTGGTCAAGAACAAACTTGCAGGAAGGCTCAAACCCCATATCCAGATACATTGCCCCAAGCACAGCCTCAAAGGTATCAGCCAAGATAGAGCTTCTTTTCCTTCCGCCAGTATTTTCCTCACCACGGCCCAGTAACAAAAATTCCCCTAATCTCAAAAACTTTGCCTGCTGAGCCAGCATAGTTCGGCTAACCACCATTGCCCGTATCTTAGCCAGCTCACCCTCTGGATATTCAGGATATTTTTTATAGATATATTCGCTAATAGCAAGGCTCAAGACAACATCCCCAAGAAACTCCAATCTCTCGTTTTGCAATGTTCCTCTCTCTGCTTCATAGGCATAAGAGCTATGGGTCAATGCCTGATTCAACATATCCTTGTTATTAAAGCTTACACCTAATATCCTCTCCAATTCCTCAAGTTGCTTTAATCTAATCTCATCGATCATTTATTTCTCCTCTCTGGTTGTAGCTTAGCTGTTAGCAGAGCCAGTACCTTCATCCTGCACCACTTTCTCAATTCCCGCACCACACCACAGGCATCATGCTTACAGAGGCAAGCAAGGATGCTTGCACTACCACTTCTCACACCATACACGGACAAAAATCGCAAGCAGGATGATAGAGTATTAGCTAACGGCTAATAGCTAACTGCTAATCCTGCGAACCACCAATACCGCATTATGCCCGCCAAACCCAAACGAATTTGAGAGACAGGTATTGATTGAAGCTTTTCTTGCCTGATTTGGAACATAATCAAGGTCACACTCAGGATCTTTTTCTTGATAGTTTATAGTTGGCGGGATTATTCCATCCCTGATGCTCAAGCAGCAGGCTATTAGCTCTATTGCCCCAGCTGCTCCCAGAAGGTGTCCGGTCATAGACTTTATAGAGCTTATTGGGGTTGAATAGGCATGTTCACCAAAAACAGACTTTATGGCCATGGTTTCAAACCTATCGTTCAGAGGGGTTGATGTGCCATGGCTATTGATATAATCTATATCATCAGGAACAAGCCCTGCATCAGATATTGCTGCCTGCATTGCCCTTGCCCCGCCTTCACCGCATGGAGCCGGGGATGTAATATGATAGGCATCACCGGTCATGCCATAACCAGCAACCTCTCCATAGATATATGCCCCTCTATTTACCGCATGTTCCAAAGATTCGAGGACAATCACCCCAGCACCCTCACCCATGATAAACCCATCCCTTCGCTTATCAAATGGACAGGAAGCCTCTTCAGGTGGACAATCCCTGCTGCTTAGTGCCTTCATATTCCCAAACCCTGCGATGGATAAAGGGGTAATAGCTGCCTCACTTCCGCCGGTAACCATTACATCTGCATCACCGCGGCGGATAATATTTGCAGCATCTCCAATAGCGTGCGAGCCTGTAGCACAGGCTGTAACCACAGCAGAATTTGGACCCCTGGCACCAATCATTATTGAAACCATCCCTGAAGCCAGGTCAATAATCATCATGGGAATAAGAAATGGTGTTACCCGTCTTGGACCCTTTTCTGCCAGAACCTTTGCCTCGCGTTCAATCGTACTTACCCCGCCAATCCCAGAGCCAATAAGCACCCCAACCCTGGTTGCATCCTCCTTAGACATATCAAGCCTTGCATCAGATACTGCCTGCATAGCCGCAGCAATAGCCAACTGACAAAACCTGTCTGTACGATTAGTATCCTTCCTGTCCATATACAGGGTCGGCTCAAAGCCGCGAACCTGTGCCGCAATCTGGCATGGATAACCCTCAGGGGAAAAGGCATCTATCCTTGAGACACCACTTTTCCCCTCAATCAAGCCCTTCCATAAATCATCCTTATTCAAGCCTAATGGGGTTATTGCCCCAATGCCTGTAATCACAACTCGTTTTCTTTCCATCTCTTAATCCTTGTAACTAATAGCAATTCTTAAGAATACAATCATTGTTTCCACTTAAAAGGGAGTAACAACCCCCTGACCCCCTTTTAAAGGGGGACTATCACCTAAGTCCACTCTTGGAGAGGGGGTAGGGAGTGTACAAATCTTCTTACTCATGAATTCAAATATCATGTGAACCACGACAGTCTTCCCTTAAGAATTGCTGTCACTAAATATGCTCACTAACATAATCAACTACATTGCTAACCGTTTTAATCTTCTCAGCATCCTCGTCTGGTATTTCGATACCAAACTCCTCTTCCAGAGCCATAACCATCTCTACGGTATCTAATGAATCTGCCCCCAGGTCATCAACAAAGGAAGCATCTGATACTACCTGATCCTCGTTAACCCCTAATTGATCAACAATAATCCTTTTGACCCTTTCAAGTACTGTTTCAGCCACTATTTTCACCCCCTTGTTACAAGTAAGAATTCAGAATCCAGAAGTCAGAATCCAGAATTGCTGCAGGATAGGCTTCCCATTTCTGGATTCTGGCTTCTGGATTCTATTAATTTGCTTGAATACCTTTCTACATCACCATTCCGCCATCCACTACTATTACCTGTCCGGTAATATAAGATGCTGCTTCACTAACAAGAAATGCCACAACATTTGCCACATCCTGAGGGCTGCCAAGCCTGCCAAGCGGGATATTGTTTAACAGCTTTTCCCGTATCTCTGGTGCAAGCACCTTGGTCATATCTGTTTCGATGAAACCAGGGGCAATTGCATTCACGGTTATTCCTCTTGAAGCAATCTCCTTTGCCACAGATTTTGTCAGACCAATTATCCCTGCCTTTGAAGCCGCATAATTTGCCTGTCCGACATTACCAATAAGTCCAATGATAGAGGCAATATTAACTATCCGGCCAGAGCGTTGCTTTAACATCACCTTAACCACCTCTCTGGTACAGTTAAAGCTGCCTGTCAGGTTAATATCTATGACCTTTTGCCAGTCATCATCCTTCATGCGCATAAGCAGTCCATCTCTGGTTATGCCAGCATTATTTACCAGTATATCAATTTTTCCAAATTTGTCAAGTATCTTTTTTACCATAGCCTGCACAGATTCAATTTTTGAGACATCAACCTCGATTGATAGAGCCTCTTTATGAAACATACTCCTGAGTTGACCAGCTGTTTCCTGTGCCTGTTCAAGGTTTACATCAGCCACAATAATCTCTGTACCCCTGTCACAAAGTGTCTCACAAATAGCCCGTCCAATCCCACGAGCACTTCCAGTCACCAGAGCAACCCTGCCTTCTAATTCATTGTTTGTGCAACACATAATTACCTCCTCGTGATTCTATTCTATATGTCCATTGCAATGTGTTTAACAAGTACTATGTCCGAATATATTAAACAAATCCATCTGTTTATGAATAATTTTATCAGATTGTTTTTTCCCTATCTGTAATTTATATTTATCTGGAATGTCCCCATTACTTTTTAATCGTTCAAGTATCATATCATAATATATTTTATCTATTTCAGCAGATACAAATCTTCTCTTTAACTGCTTTGTCAGCATTATTTCACTACCAGAACCACCAAAATGTATAAAAACTAAATCGTTTTCTTCTGTTGAAGCTAAAATTAACTTTTCTACCAATCCTAATGGTATCTGACAAGAATGAATAGTTTTATCTCGCGAAACATTTTTAACTAAATTATAATATAACCATGAATAAGGCATCCTGCCGGTTGAACCATTGGCAATATTTCCTAATATTCGTTTATCTGTTGGGTTTTTATAAGGTTCTGCCACATTTTTTTTAAACCACTTATTATTTTCTGTTTTTCTGCAATGCAAAATACTACGATGTGCCCTTGTAAATTTTTTGGGGGAATGCCCGACATTCGTGTTATATACCCATACATATTCAGAAACTTCATGGCAAGCATTTTCCAAAAAATTAACCTGTAAATATGCGTTTTGTTTGGGGTAATTAATAAAAAATAAATTGCCTTCATCTTTCAAAACTCTCAACGATTCTCTGGCTAATTCAATATACCAGTCAATATATTCCTTAAAATTTTTTGTATATGAATTATCATTATATTTTATGCCGACATTATAATCTGGGTCACTGTAAATCATATCTACATAGTTATCAGGCATTCGTTTTAAGACACTTATTACATCTTCGTTAAAGATTTTATCTTGAAAAATTTCTTGCATGATAACACCTCTTTAGTTTTTTAAAACATAGCATGTTGATTTTATAAATTTAATAGATGTAATATCGTTTGGATTGTCAAAAGTATAAGCCCATAATCTTAATTTTGTTGTTTCTTCTTCAATATTTTTCACAACATAAGTGCAAATTATTTCTTTAATTTTTCGATTCATGTCAGGTTTTTGTTTAATATTATGATAATATAAGAAAGGATGATAAATTTGATAAATTGAAAAGCTATCAGGCGTGCCATTTTTTGCTTCAAACACACCGATAATGCCTTCAAATTCAATTGTTAAATCTATTTCAATTTGAATGTTTTTTAAAATCAAATTTAAGTCGTTACCAAAACGATATTCAAGAGTTGTTTTTGTTCGGTGGGGGAAATAGGTTTTTGGACGATGTGAAATTTCTATGTCATCAAATTCCCTATCTTTCCCAAATAAGAAATGGTGCAAAATTCTCTGATTGTTTGCCACTGACAATATATTTGATTCGCTTGTATTATATTCATTTAATAAACTTTTTTTATATGTCCATTCAATCTCTTTTTGAACAGGCTCAAAATTATGGAATACCTTTTCTATGCCTTTAATAAACTTATGCTTTCCATTGCCTAAATGTATTATCGCATAATCATTTTTCAGTAAAATATCGGGTAATTTGTTTTTATTATCAATTTTTGTTACATCAAACGGATTTCCGAAATTACATTTTTTTGAAATATCTTTTACTAAATCATTATCAAATGTAAAATCATTTTTTTTGTTACAAATCTTAAATATTTCAAAAATTACATCTTTTTTGGCCATTTCAATTAATCCTTTTTCTCTAACTTGCTATCTACTGATATCGTTTTTCACTTTTCACTTCCGAGCCTCCATCACATCACCCACACTCATCACCCTGACCCCAGAATCAATCCATTTGATTAATCCACTCAACACATTGTGTTATAATATGTGCAAACCAAACCATTCTTTTCTCCATCAAACATGTGACAGTTAAAATGTATAGAGTCTCTGCCAGAGAATAGTAAGCATAGCTTTATCATAATTTGTAAGTTGCCCTAAATAACCTGTAATATCGCTCTTATCTAAGCAAGTAACCTTTGCTAATCGCACCCAAGACTCTCGTAATAAACCACCACTTGACCAATCTCTTATCTTGTAATCACCTCGTCCAGATCGTTCTTTTGTGGTTATAGGAGCCAAAATAATATCTGCATCACCTGTATCCAAAATTATAAGAGCAGGGCGTTTTTTCCTGTAACCATTTCCTGATTGTAGGAAATCTACCAATATAACTTCCCCAAACTTATAGTTTGTCATAGATTGCATCCTCGTCAGCATAAGCTTCCATGAAGTGTTTTTTTGTTGCTTCCTGCCACAATCGATCTTCTTCTCGCTCATCTGGAATAGAAACCTGGATATATTCTCCTCGTTTAGCAAAAATTGGCTGCTTCAACTCTAAATGTGTAGCATCTAAAATCCTTGCTTCAACAATCTGCATAGTTTTTCTCCTGTAATGCTGACAGCTTACGATAGTTTTTCGTCACTTCCGCCAAGCTTCATCACATCATCCACACTCATCACCCTGACCCCAGGATCAATCCGTTTGATTAACCCACTCAATACCTTGCCCGGACCTATCTCGATGAATGTATCAATCCCCTGTTCAATCATATATTTTATAGATGCATCCCATAATACCGAATGGTTCACCTGTTTCACTAAACAATCCTTTAACTCGTTCCCTGATTTTCTGGCTGAGGCATCCACATTAACCACTACTGGATAGAAAGCATCCCTTACCTGAACATCATTCAACACCTGCTGCAACTGTTCTGATGCCTTGTTCATCAGGCTTGAATGAAAACCGCCGCTGACTGCCAACCTGACCACACGCTTTGCCCCTGCCTCTTTACACAGCTCCATACCACTGTCAAGGCTGTTATTTGTTCCAGTGATAACTATCTGTCCATGACAATTCAGATTAGCTATCTCAAGTATTCCACCATCTATCTCAGCCATAACCCTTTGACAAACCATGTCTACAGCCTCTTTCTCCAACCCCAGAACAGCAGCCATTCCGCCCGGGTATTCAATGGATGCCTGATACATAAACATAGCACGCCTTTGAACCACACGAAAGGCATCATCCATATCAATGGCACCTGCACATACCAGAGCAGAATACTCACCCAGGCTATGACCGGCTGCAAGAGATGGCAGGATATTCCCTTGAGACTCTATAACCCTTAAATAGGCAAGGCTTGTTGCCAATATAGCCAGCTGGCAATACCTTGTGCTGGATAGTTCCTCAATAGGGCCATTAAAACACAAGGCTGAGATATTCTCGCCAGTAACAGCATCTACCCTCTGAAAAACATCTCGGGCAGCCTCAAAGCTGTCAAAAAAATCCCTTCCCATACCAACAAATTGTGACCCCTGCCCGGGAAAAACAAACGCTGCTTTCATTTAATCACCTTTACTACAGATACAACCAATATCCACAGATTACACAGATTTCACAGATTAAAGATAAAATGCTTATACTTTGTCGATTTTCTTCTAATAATCTGTGTAATCTGCGAAATCTGCGGATTATAAATTCCCGCCCCATCTCATTACCGTTGCCCCCCATGTAAGACCACCACCAAAGGCAACAATCACAATAATATCCCCATCCCCTACCCTACCCTGTTTTACAGCCTCATCCAGGGCAATAATAGTTGAGCCGGCAGAGACATTACCATATTTTTGAAGGTTGACAAATACCCTATCCGTCGAGATATTCAGCCTTTTCCCCATTGCCTCAATGATACGGATATTAGCCTGATGAGGTATGAGTAGAGAGACATCCTTTTGTGATATTTTAGCTCTATCCAGCACCTTTTCTACAGCCTCAATCATAGTATTGACCGCAACCTTGAACACCTCACGACCACTCATACGGATACACCCGGCAACAGGCAGGTCAAGGATAGAGGCAAGCCTTCCATCTGCCCCCAGGCTTGTGGCTAATATCCCATAATTATCTGCAACAGGCTGCAAAACAGCAGCCCCTGCCCCATCTCCAAACAAGATACAGGTATTCCTGTCTGTCCAATCAATTACCTTAGAGATTACCTCTGTCCCAACAATTAATGCTGTTTTATAGGTAGAGGTAGCAATAAACTGCTGTCCTGTCTCTAAGGCGTATGAAAAACCTGTGCAAGCTGCAGAAATGTCAAAACATGCAGCCCGCGATGCACCAATTTTATCCTGAATAAAGCATGCTGTAGATGGAAAGGTCATATCAGGGGTAGATGTAGCCACAATAATCAAATCTACATCCTCTGGACTAACCCCGGCAGATTGCAGGGCAGCAAGGGATGCAGGCAGCCCAAGGCATGAGGCTGTGGTTTCTGGTGAAGATATTCGCCTCTCACGAATGCCTGTTCTTTCAACAATCCACGTGTCCGAGGTATCAACCATTTTTTCTAAGTCACTATTTGTCAATATATTTGGTGGGACATAACTCCCTGTGCCAACTATTCCTACAGAACGTATCCTTTTCAAAATTCCTCCATTTATTCAGGCTGGAAGAGGACATACTAGAGCACCAGTCACCGTCATCAGAGCATTAGTTGAATTCTTTACGGTGCTCTGGTGCACTAATATACCCTTTCTGTCTTCCAGACTCTATCCCCCTGCCCTATTGGCAGATGTCTGTCTCTTTCCCCATCATTTCCTCAATATGCCTGTTCACATCATGCCTGATGAACTCAGATGCAACCCGTATCCCATTTTTGATTGCTTTAGACGAGGATGAACCATGACAGATGATAGAGACACCATTTACCCCAAGTAAAGGGGCACCGCCATACTCTGAATAATCTATCAGCTTCTTGAATTTCTTGAAAGCAGGCATAGAAAGGAATGCACCCAGCCGAAGGATAAATGTGGATGTCAACTCTTTCTTCAAAAAGCTCAATATCCCTTCTGCAAGGCTTTCCCCAAACTTCAAGACAACATTACCCACAAACCCATCACAAACCACAACATCAAACTTCCCATTAACAATATCCCGTCCCTCAGCATTACCGCAAAAATTAAGTGAGCTCATCTTTAAGAGCGGGAAGACACTGGCCGTAAGTTCATTACCCTTAGATTCCTCTTCACCAATACTTAATATCCCAATTCGAGGGTTGTTAACCCCAAAGATATAACTGGCATAAACATGTCCCATTAATGCAAACTGGAACAAGGATGCAGGCTTACAATCAACATTTGCCCCAACGTCTAAAAGGAGCGTTACCCCACCGCTGAAGTTTGGTATAATAGTAGCAATAGCCGGACGCAGGATGCCTTTCAATCTTCCAGTGCTCATCAGCATTGATCCCATAACCGCACCGGTATTGCCTGCCGAGACAACTGCCTGTGCCCTTTTCTCTTTAACCAGTTTAGAGCAGACAAGAATAGAAGAATCCTTTTTTGCCTTTAATGCCAGAGCAGGGGATTCATCCATTTCAATAACCTCTGATGCATTTTCTAAGGTAATAGAGGCATGCTGTCCCTTATATTTTTTAATCTCTTCCAGAATAATCTCTTTTTTACCTACTAAAATTATTCCTACATCCTTTAATTCCTTAACAGCCTCAATTACACCGGCTACTATTGCCTCAGGGGCATGGTCACCCCCCATGGCATCAACAGCTATCTGCATATTATCTCCTCATCGAATTAATAACGCATAATTACATCCTGTAGTCCTAAACGTTTAAACAACAAGCAGGATGCCTGTGTTACCAAACACACATCTACGCCTCTGTCTTCTCTTCTATCTTCACCACTATTCGCCCCTTATAAGAACCACATGCCGGACATACCCGATGAGGCAACTTGGGCTGATTACATTCTGGACAACTGGAAATATCAAATGGTGATACTTTCCAGTTCGCTCTTCTCTTATCCCTTCTTGCTCTTGAATGCTTCCTTTTTGGATTAGGCATCTTTTTCCTCCTCTTTCTTCCTGTAATTTTTATTCAAATAATAATAGAACACGGATGCCACGG
>JASEHA010000449.1 GCA_030018795.1 bacterium | reverse complement strand
TTTAAGATGGGAATATGTAATCATTCCACGATTAGTTAATGTAACACCGGATAGAGGGACAGTGGGGACAGTAGTAACATTGCAAGGTGGTGGGTATAAGGCAAATGAGTTAGTTCAAATAGACTTTGGGACGACAAAGACAATAACCACGGTTTCAGCGACCGCAGAAGGCAGCTGGACCGTGAGCTTTACGATAGATACCCAGCGATATGGTTCAACGACCATTAAAGCCATAGGAATGAATTCAAAAGGCGAGGCGGATAATTTAGAGGTATTTATCCAGCCAAATATTATCAAAGTAACACCGACATCCGGGACAGTAGGAAGTCTTGTCACAGTGTCTGGTAATGGCTATGGAGCAAGTCATGGGATAGCTATTAAATTTGGGACGACAGCGACAATTCCGGCAGTAACAACAAGTACGGTGTATGGTTCATGGACAGCGGTCTTTACCGTAGATACTCAACCCTATGGCACAACAACGATAATAGCCCAGGATAATGTTGAGACAGGGGCAATAGATGATGAGGTGAGATTTAAGATTCAGCCGAATATATGGTATGTCAGTCCGACTGAAGGAACAGTAGGGACGGTAATAACGATAGCCGGCAATGGTTACTTTAGTGCATTTTGGGTAAGGATAGATTTTGGCGTAACAGATAATATATTAGGAGAGTTATTATCTACT
>JASEHA010000448.1 GCA_030018795.1 bacterium | reverse complement strand
GGTGAAAAACAACGGCTAATCGGCTGCTTGAAAGCCTCCCTTCGCGAACTTGGGTCAGGATTACCATATCATCTTTAATCACCTTTATTTCTCGTTCTTGCTGAATACTCTGGACATTTTCAAGGAGACCTTTTGCCTTTTTAAGCACATCTTCAGCATAATCTGCCTCGAAACCGCCACCGTACACACTTGCTCCCCGATCATTAGGTTTTGATGTTTTGTACTTGTGTCCAACACTGAAGCCTACTGTGCCACCCTTCTGAAAAAAACGCTGTATACTCTCACAGAGAATCCCTGCAAGCCGTTCCTGTCCAGACTGGCTCTGTATCCATTGAGAATGCTGAGGATTGCTCGCAAACAAAGGTTCAAGAAGTATAGCAGGCATGTCTGTAAATTTGAGATTAGAGTCACCCCTGCCGCCATACCCTCCAATAACAATACCCTTGTCACCGCCAATAGGTATGCCAAACTCCCGCGATACAGCAGCAGCATACCATCTGCCCCAATTCATACTTGTTTGTGATGCGTTCGAGCCTGTGATGACAACAGAATAACCCGCTGCCACATCAGAACTGCTGTTAAAATGGTGCTCAATATAAGCCACACACTTGTCTTGATTTGCTTGAACCTGACGATCATGGTACTTACCCCAGGGCAAACGCATCTAAATTCCACAATCAGCTATAGGTTATGATTTTACCA
>JASEHA010000447.1:221-706 GCA_030018795.1 bacterium | reverse complement strand
CTGCGTCCAGAAGCTAAATGGGATGTTTGCCTTTGCCCTCTGGGATAAGACAAAAGAAAGGCTTCTTTTAGTTAGGGATAGATTAGGCATTAAACCTCTTCACTATGCGGAAGTAGACGGCGGGCTTATCTTTGCCTCAGAGATAAAGGCTCTGCTTAAGCATCCGGCCATAAGGAGTGAGATTGATCTTCTATCTTTGAGCAAGTATCTTACCTTTGAATATGTTCCCGCACCAAATACCATCTTTAAAGGGATTAAGAAGCTGCTCCCCGGCCATATTCTAGTCTGGGAAAAAGGCAAGATTGCCACTAAGCAGTACTGGAGGCTCAGTTATCAGAATGCGGAATGCGGAATGCGGAATGCGGAATATGCTGAAAGGTTGTTAGAATTATTCAGGGCTTCGGTTAAGCGCAGGCTGATCAGCGATGTTCCTCTTGGCGCCTTCCTGAGCGGGGGCATTGACTCAAGCTCGATTGTTTCTTTTA
>JASEHA010000447.1:0-211 GCA_030018795.1 bacterium | reverse complement strand
GATGCCTCCTTTGATGAATCAAACTATGCTGCTGAAGTTGCTATATATCTTGGGACAGACCATCATCAGGAAATTCTCTCTCCAAAGAAGGCCTTAGATCTTGTCCCTAAGATTGCCGATATCTTAGATGAGCCATTTGGCGATGCTTCCATCATTCCCACCTATCTGCTCTCAGAATTTACAAGGAAGTATGTTAAGGTCTCTCTCTCTG
>JASEHA010000446.1 GCA_030018795.1 bacterium | reverse complement strand
GAACTTGATCCTTGATTCTCTTCACATGGCCGCGGCCCAGGCCTTTCACCTCGCATCCCAATTCGAAGTAACGCCTTATCTTGCCGTCATCCAAAATGCCAAAACAGTCAATCACCGCCATCGGCCCACCCGCGTCTTTCACAACATCGTCCGGATCAAGATTCAAGTAATGCTTGTGTCTGACAGCAAGGAGGATGGCATCCGCTCCCTCGAACGCTTTTTTTAGATCCGGTTCGATGCAAAGATCCTTCAGTTTTTCCTGACCTCTGAAAAATTTTTTCAAACTGTGTGATGAGGCGGGATATTCATCCTGCTTCTCAAACTCCCACCAGTGAAGGACGTAAGGGTCATGGACGCTCAATTCAGCCCCCATCTCAGTGAGGCGCCGAACGATCAGCTCTGAGCCGCTGTACCGGGTATCTCCAACATCCTCCCGGTAAGAGGCGCCAAGAATCAGAACCTTTGCAGAGGCGATGGGCCGCCCCATATTTCGAAGGGCATCGCGCGTCAGTTGGGCCACATGGAGCCCTCTCGTATCATTGATATCAATGGCAAGAGGCGTAATCTTGAAGATATCATCCTCAAACCCATGTATATGGCGGTAGGCCCAAAGCCCCAGTCCTCCGTCTTTGGGTAGACAGTAACCCCCAATCCCAGGCCCTGGAAAGATCATATTGCTGTGCGTGGGGCGAACCTTAATGGAGTTGATGACCTTGATCAGAT
>JASEHA010000445.1 GCA_030018795.1 bacterium | reverse complement strand
CTCACGCTGACTGTGGTGGTGTTGACATAAATATCACCATTGTTGATGGTTACTGCTCCTGTTGGTGCTGTCCTGTCCAGCATGATGGAGTCGCTGTATACAGCTGTCTTGCCTGATGTGTCGCTAACCTCCAGCCAGACTCCTCTTGTGCCGTCTATGAGCTGCTCGGTTTCTATCAGACCATTGTTCAGATTCCAGCTGTATGTCCCGGCTGTGGCTGCTGCCCATGTGCCCCATGCCAGATTATTGTTGCTAAACCTTATCTGGTAGGCATCTGTTGGCAGCTTACCAATTACAAGCTTGACTTGAGTTGATGTAGCATAAGTCTCTGCATCGTCCTGTCCATGTATGGTTACCTGTCCTGTTGGTGCGGTCAAGTCATATAGAATAGTGTCTGAATATGTGCCTATGTTGCCTGCCTTATCCCGGACATGCATGAACACGGTTCGTGTCTCACCGCCAGCCTCAAGTGCTGACAGCGTCCAATCCATTTGAATGCCCTGCACCACAGACTGCCACTCGCTCCAGTTTGCATCCACTGCATTCCTGAATTGTATCTGGTCTATTCCAGCCATGTTGTCGTTGTACTCAAATTGGGTCAGCTTGACACTGGCTGTAGTCGTGTAGGTCGCATTATTGTTGATGGTGAATGTGCCTTGAGGAACAGTAGTATCCAGTATGATGGTATCTGTAATTGTCCCTGAGTTCCAGCGTGTGGCATCGATGA
>JASEHA010000444.1 GCA_030018795.1 bacterium | reverse complement strand
GACCTTTTGGGTTGAGGGCAAAATTCAGATAAGCATTTACTTCCCCTGAGACCGCCCTGAGTTTTTTCTCTTCGGCCTGGGTAGGCTTTTTGCGATCTTTTGGTTTATATTCAGGTTTGGGAAGTCCCTCCGGATAAAAGACTTCATTTTTAACTCCATCAGGCGGCAACTGATATTGGGCCAGCAATTTCCTGTCATGATAAATCCTCAGGTAACTGCTGTATTGGAAGATGGTTACCTCATACCGCTTTGTGCCCGGCACCCAATAAAAGTTGCCGTCGAATGAGGCATAGCCATACTGATCCGTATCCCTTTGATGAGTAAGATATGGCGGTTGAAGGAAAGGCGGCAGTTTAATAAGATAAGACTGCTCATACTCAAAGGCCTTAGCCGGGATTAAACCTGTTTAATAAATGGCTTTACGCTTGTGAGCATCGATCATAGAATTCCTCCAGTATTTTTGAAAATGTCTTGATTTTACTCAGGATGCCACCTGCCAAGAGATGGGCCTGGGCATAAAAAGGACTGTTGGCAAATCCCTTATCATTACTCTTGCGCATGACCTGCTGCATATACTTTTGGACTATTTCCAGGTCTCTGAGCATGCCTCGTTCAGATTCATTGCAAGCATCAGAATCCGGCGGGACCTCTTTGAGCCGGTCAAGCATCCAGGTAAGATTGCCGGCCTTGATTTGCTGTCTGAATTCATCAGAACCCTTGAAATAACTGTAGGCCAGCCGTTC
>JASEHA010000443.1 GCA_030018795.1 bacterium | reverse complement strand
TGGTAAAATCTGTACCATTTTTACCTATGTGGTAATTTCCAACCGCACAGGTCGCTTTATTTTCGCTATCTCGTATATCTTCTCTGATATACCAATATCCTTATTCAACACCTCCATCCTTCTTTCCGTATCCTTAATCTCATCTAAGGTGCTGGTAATATCTATTCTGGTATTAATAAGTAGATTATTTAGTTCAATCTTTGCCTGAGAAAGAGATGCTTGAGCTAATTTTATCTCCTCTTTTTTCACCCCTTTGTCATATAAGGTGAATTTAACAGATGCCTTAAACTCCTCTTGTGTGGTATTTTTAAGTCTATTTACCGTGAATGCGGGTATAAGGACAGGTGTATTTTTAGCCTCTGCCTCTTTTAGCCTTCTTTCTGCTATCTCAATCTGGATGTATTTTATTTTGACCTGCGGAAATTCCCCCTTAAAAAAGGGGGTTAGGGGGTTGTCAATCGGTTGTTGGTAATGCCCTACATACCCTTTTAACACCTTGCTCCACTCCAAAAAGTCTTCCTGGCTATTTTGCATATCTTCAATTCCTGTTTGCGTGCCTAACACCTGTGCAAATCGTGCCATCTGGTTTCTTCTTTCCTTTTTTAATGTTTCCATCTCGCTTAAAACAGAAGATGCCTGTAATTCCATCTGAAAAATATCCATCTCCGGAATAAGTCCTTTTTCAAGCTTAAGTTTAGATATTTCAATATTATCCTGCAAATCCTCAAACTCCTTTGCCTTGATGATGAAAGTGGAATTTAGCCTTTGTAGTTGGG
>JASEHA010000442.1 GCA_030018795.1 bacterium | reverse complement strand
AAGAGGCATCCAGCAAAAAGGCAACAAGAGATAGCAGTACTAATCCCAAAAGCTTTATTGGGTGTTTATCTAAGATAACTATGCCTGAAAAAGAAGAATCAATTGCCTCAAACAATTTGTGCTGAAATCTCTTTGGAAGCCAGCGGAAAATGACTTTTAATCTTTTACTCGTCATTTCCTTTTTTTTTGCTGCTATAATAGATAGGGTAGCAAAAATTAAAAAGACAACCAACATAGGAAACATGATTATTTTTGCTAAACTTGGAACATACGGAGAAAAAACAATGCCGCAAAAGATAAAAACCACAGGCGATGCCTCAATAATCTTATCCATAAAAACCGTTGGCAGTGTTTGGGAAATACCTACATCGTCCATTTTGCGAAGGAATATGCTCTTGGTAAATTCTCCGCCGCGTAATGGCGGAAAAAGGTAGTTGACAAACATGCCGGCAGTATACAGGGCAAATATCTTTTTTACAGAAACAGAGACAATCGGGTCCAAGATAATCTTCCAGCGAATGCTTCTTATAAAATATGCACTGACATAGCAGAGCATACCGCTACAGATCAGACTGATATTGATTTTCTTAAGGTATGTTACAGCAGTTTTAACATCAATAAAATGAAGCCACAACCATATCAATAATATCTCTAATAGGATGCCCAATACAATCTTTGTTCTTAATCTCATCTATTTTCTCCATAACACTCGATGTTCAAGTTTTTTAACCTACGATTCTTTTGGTCAAAAATAGGCGTGGGGACAAGCCCCGCAGCTACCCCACAATGACGAAAAGG
>JASEHA010000441.1 GCA_030018795.1 bacterium | reverse complement strand
GGCTCTGCTGCGTATTCATCTCCTCGCTAAACACCACAGTGATTGTGCCAATATTGACATCAACATCGCTGATACCGTTTGCTGGTGTGGTTGATACCACGGTTGGCGGTGTCGAATCTATCTCAAATACACTATTGCTTTCATCTGTTACTATCTTACCAGCCGCATCTGTGACCTCAACCTTTACCTTAACCTGTGTAGAATCTATCCTGCCCACATTCCATGTATACGGTGAATCACCAATACCCTTAACTATCTCTATCCACTCATTGCTGCCAGAGGTGCTACCTCCAGTGGTGTAATACAGGTTCACCTTGTATGGCCTTGTTCCGCCAGACATGCTCCAGTAGATATTATGACTTCTGTTGCCTGCCCAGCATTCGTTACTGCCTCCATTAGGTGTTATCAGCTCTGCCTTGAGCGGTGATACCAGCTTCTCAGTCGTAAACTCCCAGACATAATTGTTTGCCATATGATTGCCCGCACAGGTGTCCTTTGCCCCATTGGTTACCATGCAGGTATATCTTGTATCATAGGCTAACTCATTTGTCTCAACCAGCAGGCATGAGTTCCCATCACTCCATGTATACTTTATCCCGCCTGGATTGGGGATTAGCATGAATGAGCTTTGAGTCTCTGATGTATTCATCTCCTCACTGAATTTGACCACAATATTGCTTGTTCTGCCAACATCAATTGCACCATTAGATGGTATGGTGCTCTTAACATACGGCAGTGTCGAATCTATCTCAAAGGCATTGTCGCTGCTGTCAGAGATTATACTGCCGCTTGCATCCTTAACATCAACATACACCTTTACTGTTGTTGAGTCTATC
>JASEHA010000440.1 GCA_030018795.1 bacterium | reverse complement strand
AGGCAATGTTATCGAATAATCAGCCCAATTATCTGTGACAAACCATTCCTTTGCTGCCTGTCCATCTACCCGCAGCTGTATTAAGGGATATGTCCCTCTTCCAATATCCCCCTTAGCACGAATGGTAATGGTCGTATCCCTTCCAAGCCCAAGAGCATTTAAGGTTGTCTCATCCGGTATGCCAATCTTTTGTAATGAATAATCTGTATAACCTGCACCATCTACTATTTTAACCCCTTCCCTTAAAGATGTCAAGTACATTTTACCATCTTCTAATGATTTTAACACCTTGTTCGTCCTATAGGGTAGGGGCTGGATGTCAGGTCCAGGTGGAGGGGCAGTGGATGACTGGACATTTACTTCATACCCATTCTCCATTCCAATCTTTCTCAAGGTATTCCTTTCTACTAATCGCCGAGAGCCATTCTCCATGAGATACAACTTACCTGTCTCATCTCTTAAAATGGTGCCATCCATATAGGTAGTAGGAATAATCAATAGCTCTTTTTGGTTAATAATAGTTGTCCCATTCTTGTCTAAGCTTAAAACCTCAAGGATTTGCTTATCAGGCACAAGTATCTTTTCCCCATTCATCATCAGGTAAAGATTTTTATCTCCCTTATCACCTTCAGCCTGGATCACTGTCCCATTCTTATACATAGCCGAAAAGTACATCCTCAAATCCTCTTTATCTACCTGCCCATCAACCGTAAAATCCCAATTTTTGGCACCCTTGACTGTGATCGGACGAAGCAAATCCTCCCAGCCAAGCTCACCTGATGCACGGTTAAATGCTTTTTTGGGATGGTTCATTTTTATCGTTTTTCCTATGATTTCTTTTGGATTTCATGTTA
>JASEHA010000043.1 GCA_030018795.1 bacterium | reverse complement strand
TTCTGTAGAAAAAGGTGAACCAATATCGCAGGTTGAAAAAACTTGAACATCGAGTGTATAGGAATTTTCAAAATTTTTCCACAGATTTCACAGATTGCTCAGATTTTTGAGTTGACATATCTGTGGAATCGTGAGATAATTATGTCATGAGTATTCAGATGTTCAGGTACCTGATAAAAGGAGAAATTTAAGTATGTATTCCCCTGTATATCGATTACGAAGATTAAGACAGAATGAAAATTTTAGGCGAATGATTCGGGAGGCAAAATTATCTGTAGATGACCT
Source organism: bacterium (assembly GCA_030018795.1). Lineage (GTDB taxonomy): Bacteria > UBA9089 > CG2-30-40-21 > CG2-30-40-21 > CG2-30-40-21 > CG2-30-40-21. The sequence goes on along the minus strand of JASEHA010000043.1, from coordinate 11,670 downwards.
GATTATGCCTTATTTTGTCGTTCATGGAAAAGGGATAAGGCAGGAGATACCTTCTATGCCTGGCAATTTTCGCCTATCTATAGATGAATTGATAAAAGAGGTAGAAGATGTGAAGGGACTAAATATCCCGGCTGTACTGCTCTTTGGCATACCAGAAACAAAAGACGAGACAGGTACTTATGCCTATGCTGAGGATGGAATTATTCAGCAGGCAGTTAGGGCAATTAAGGAAAGGGTGAGGGATATAATCATCATCACTGATGTCTGTCTTTGTGAATACACTACTCATGGACATTGTGGGGTAATAGAATCAGGTGAGGTAGTCAATGACTCAACATTAGAGATTCTATCATTGATTGCCCTCTCACATGTCAAGGCAGGCTCAGATATGGTTGCCCCTTCAGATATGATGGATGGACGGGTAGGGGCTATTCGCAGGGCATTGGATGAAAATGGATATAAAAATGTTCCTATCATGTCCTATGCGGCAAAATATGCCTCTGCTTTTTATAGCCCATTTCGCGAAGCTGCAGAATCTACCCCTGCCTTTGGTGACCGAAGATCATATCAAATGGATATTGCCAATGCAGATGAGGCATTAAGAGAGGCAAGATTGGATATAGATGAAGGTGCGGATATTATTATGATAAAACCTGCATTGTCCTACTTGGATGTGATATATCGGGTGAAAAATCAATTTGGTTATCCGGTTGCTGCTTATAATGTAAGCGGTGAATTCGCTATGATTAAATCAGCTGCATCTTCTGGATTGATTGATGAGAAGAAGACGGTTTTAGAGATATTAACCTCTATCAAACGCGCTGGTGCAGATGTGATAATAACCTATTTTGCTAAGGATGTGGCTGAGTGGATCAGCTAAAGAAAGAGCACCAGAGCAAAAGAACACCAGAGCACCAGTAAATAATTTGACTAATACTCTGGCATCTGGTGCCCTGGTGACTGGCATCTGGCGCATAGTGCACAATATATCTTGCAAATACAATCAATGGAGTATACATGAATAAGATAAACATAGAACATATATTGCCAATGGTAACCAAACCAGCCAGATATACGGGTGGTGAGATTAATAGTGTCTCTAAGGATATTCCCAGCACAGGGGTAAGGATTGCCCTGGCCTTTCCGGATGTTTATGAGATAGGCATGTCTCACTTAGGATTGAAGATATTGTATGAAATCCTGAATGATTTGCCTGATGTGGCTGCAGAAAGGGTGTATGCCCCGTGGCTTGATATGGAGGAAAGGCTAAGAAATGAAGGCATCCCTTTGTTTGGTTTAGAGTCTAAAACACCGCTGTCAGAATTTGATGTTATCGGCTTTAGCCTTCAATATGAGTTGAGCTATACCAATGTCTTAAATATGCTGCAACTGTCAAATATCCCTCTGCTTTCTAAAGAGAGAGATGAGAAACATCCATTAATCATTGCCGGCGGGCCATGTAGCCTTAATCCTGAGCCATTGGCTGATTTTATTGATATATTCTGCATTGGTGAGGCTGAAGAGCTTATTGTTGAGATAGTCTCAACGGTTAAAAGCCATCGGGACAAAAGTCGTCATGAAATGCTGCTGGCATTATCTCAAATAGAAAGCGTTTATGTGCCATCATTCTACAGTGTGGATTATCATCAGGATGGAAGTATCAAAGGATTTATACCACAGGTTGAGGGTGTTCCTTTAAGGATAAAAAGAAGGGTGGTTGATCTTGAGCAGCAGAGGGCATCCATTAAACCAATCGTGCCGTTTATAGAGATTGCCCATGATCGGGCTGGATTGGAGATTCAGCGGGGATGCGGACGGGGGTGTCGATTCTGTCAGGCAGGTTTTATCTATAGACCACTTCGGGAACGATCATTAAACACCCTGCTAAAACAGTCTCAACAGATAATTAAGGAAACTGGTTATGAGGAGTTATCACTCGGCTCTTTAAGCTCTACAGATTATCCGGATATTCTGGATCTGGTCAAAGGGATAGAGAGATGCTTTGGCAGGAAATTAGCCATTTCCCTGCCCTCACTCAGGCTGAATTCGTTGGTAACAGAGGTTTCAGCTATATTGTCCAGAATCAAAAAAACAGGGCTGACCATTGCCCCAGAGGCAGGGACAAAGAGACTGTCTTGCGTAATTAATAAGGATGTCCTTGATTATTGTCTCCCTGCGATTATCAAGGATGCGTATCACCAGGGATGGAAGACCGTAAAACTGTATTTTATGATTGGCTTGCCGACAGAGACATGGGAGGATATAGAGGGTATTGTTTCTCTGGTAAATAGTGTTAGGTATGGCAAAAAACAACTCAAGATAAGCATTGCCTCGTTTGTTCCCAAGTCGCATACCCCATTTCAGTGGGAGGCACAGGAAAGCATTGTTCAATTAAGGGAAAAACTGGATTATATCAAGAGACAGTTTCAGCGTTGCCGATGGATAACGATTACATGGAACGACCCGGCAACAAGCTTTTTGGAGGCAGTATTTGCCAGGGGTGATAGAAGGCTGGGACAGGTGCTGCTTTATGCCCTTGAACAGGGGTGTAAGTTTGATGCCTGGTCAGAATACTTTAAGTTTTCTGTCTGGATGGATGCCTTCAAAAGGGCTGGAATATCACCTGAATTTTACACTGATAGGAAAAGCGGGAAAATCTTTGAGGATCATCTTCCATGGGACCATATTGATACTGGCGTGAACAAGGAATACCTGATAAAAGAGGCAAAGCGTGCCTATGAGGGCGTAACTACAGATGCATGTCAGATAGGTAAGTGCAAACAGTGCGGGGCATGTGAGACAGAAATACAAGAGGATGCAGTCAGGCAAACCCCTGTTGCAACTTATCTCCCGCCATCTGCCAGGGGTGTTGTCGAGGGGAGGCAGATACGGGTAAGGCTAAAATATACGAAAGGAAAAGAGGTATCATTTGTCTCCCATCTTGATATGCTCCGAATGTTTATGCGGTCATTAAGCCGAGCCGGTATCCCAATTGCCTATAGCAGTGGTTATAGCCCGCATCCAAGGCTTTCCTTTGGTCATCCCTTGAGCGTGGGGGTAATGAGTCAGGAGGAGTTTCTGGATATAGAGCTTGAGATGCCTATGAATCTGGATGAGTTGATAATAAGACTGAATGAGGTGCTGCCTGTTGGCATAAAAATTAGTGATGCTGTATTCATTGCCTCAAATGCTGGTGCATTGACAGCTATTGTAGACTTTATCCGCTATCAGGTTGATGGCTATGGGATAATATCACTTGATGATATTACCTCTTTTATGAATAAAACAGAGGTTGTTGTCCAGCGGAAGAGAAAGGATACGATAAAGCAGGTAAATATCCGAGAGTTTGTTCGTGGTATTGAGGTGCGGAATACGGAATGCGGAATGCGGAATGCGGAATTTCAGTTAATGATGGAGATAAAAACAACCAATTCTGGAACAGGCAAGCCAGAAGAGGTTGTTCATGCCTTGTGCCCGGATGCAAGCATAACCTCGTGCATCAGGATTGCCCAATGTTGTGAGGTAAATGGCAGGATATTGTCGCCAATGGAGATAAGGGTGTAGATTAAACTATTAGCAGTTAGATGGAGAATGAGCTAACTGCTAACAACTTTGCAATAAGGAGGACATATGAGACTAACAGGATTATTGATACTAAGTTTGTTATTGGTTTTGTGTAATAGCGTTCAAGGAGAGAGCCTCTCTGGCGGAGAGAGCCTCTCTGGCAGAGGGAGCCCCTCATTTAGTAGCCCAGGCATCTTGCCTGTAAACGGAAGCATCTCTACCACCGGTATCATCAGAATGATCGATATTGATGGGGTGATTAACCCTATTACCGAGAGGTTTGTGGTAAATGGGATAAAGCAGGCTGAGGATGAGCGGGCTGAGTGCCTTATCCTCAAGATGGACACACCCGGCGGACTGGCATCAGCCACGCATAATATTGTTAAGGCAATATTAAATGCTAATCTGCCGATTGTAACCTTTGTTTCCCCAAAGGGAAGCAGGGCTGCTTCAGCCGGGGTATTTATTGCCCTGGCAAGTGATGTTGTGGCTATGTCACCCATGACCAATATCGGTGCTGCCCATCCAGTATCCATTGGCGGTGGATTTCCATCTGGCAACAAGGAGGAGAAACCTGATAAAACCATGACTGATAAGATAACCAATGACATGGTTGCAAGTGTATGTGGTATAGCAGAAAAAAAGGGGAGGAATGTGAAATGGGCTGAGAGTGCGGTAAGGGAAAGCTCATCTATTACTTCAGAAGAGGCATTAAAATTAAATGTTATCGATTTTATTGCTGAGGATATGAATGATTTGCTTGCGAAATTGGATGGAAGAATAATAGAAAAGGATACAAAAAGGTTTACCATCCATACAAAGGGGATAACGCCTCAGACAACAAGCATGAACTTCAGGGAAAAGTTTTTTCATGCCATTGCTGACCCTAATATCGCTTACATTCTGTTGATGCTGGGCATATATGGCTTAATCTATGAGTTTTCCGCACCAGGTATAGGGCTTGGGGCTGTTGGTGGCGGGATATGCCTGATATTAGCCTTCTTTGGCTTGCAGAATCTGCCCATAAGCATGGCTGGCCTGCTCTTAATTATCCTTGGTATCATCCTGCTTATCCTGGAGGTCTTTGCCTCAACACATGGAATAGCAGCCATAGGCGGGCTAATCGCCCTGACCATGGGCTCGTTTATGCTTATTGATTCCTCCACCCCATTTATGACCATTTCATGGTCGCTGATAGTATCCATAGCATCCTTTACCGGATTATTCATCCTCTTTGGCATAGGGGCAGTAATTGCCGCCTATCGACATAGAGTCACTACAGGCAGGGAAGGGCTTATAGGACAAATAGGGGTGATGAAGGAAGGTATCTCGCCGGTTGGTACTGCCTCTGATAAGGGTTTTGCTTCAGAGGGCATGGCATTTTTGCAGGGTGAAAACTGGTGCGTTTGTGCAGATGAGGTTATTGAGCCAGGGGAAAGGGTTGAGGTTGTTGGCATGGAAGGGATACGGTTAAGGGTGAAACGATGTGGCAGTAATGAGGTTATTTAGGCTGAAGGCTGTTAGTGCCGTGTCAACCATCAATTGTCGGATAGGTTAATGTAGGGGCAGGAGGAAACTCCAAAATGTCAAGCAATACCAAAACATGGCAGGAAATGGAGTCAAACAGTGCTTAAGAGTGTAGATATGGCTGGAGAGGCTATGCAACGCTCTCCATATCGAATATTCAGGACTAAAACAAACTTCTTGACATTACTTATTCAATAATGTATAATAAAAATAATCATTTTTGTGGCATGGTTCAATTTCATAGCGTGCAGGGTAACAAATACTTGTTGGTTTCTGTCATTGCGAGCGAAGCGATGAAAGACGGGAACAAGCCCTGCAGCTACCCCACAATAGGACTATTTAGGATAATGTCCATGATTAAACTTTTAGGAAGGAAATCTAATGGAAAGAAAGGAGATAGAAGAAAAGATTAACGGGATTGCAAAGCAGATTGTTGAAAAGTATCAACCAATAAAGATAGTCCTCTTTGGTTCAGGAGCTAAAGATGAAGGAGATGTTAACGATATTGACCTAATCCTTATAAAAGAGGATGTTCCATATTATGGTGCAGAAAGGATGAGGGAATTATCCAGGTTGATAAAAAGAGATATTGCAGTTGATTTCCTGGTGTATAAACCCCAGGAGTGGAAAGATAGGTTGATTATGGGTGACCCATTTGTCAGGCAGATTGAGAGAAAAGGCAAGGTGCTTTATGGTTGATTCTGGGATTGTCAAAGAATGGTTAGATAAGGCAGACGAAGATTTTTCGTTCGCTTCTTCATACATAGAAGATAAGGATCAATTCTTTGGTCAGATATGTTTCCACTTCCAGCAGGCAGCAGAAAAATATCTCAAAGCATTTATAGTGGCAGAGGAATTAGGGTTTGAAAAGATACATGATCTTTTGAAACTGCTTAAGATATGCCAGGGAAAAGAACCTTCTCTATCTAATCTTAGAGAAGATTGTGAGTTGTTAAATCCATTTTATATTGAGACCCGTTATCCAGTTCATTGGCCCACTCATTATACAAGAGAAGAAGCATTGAATGCTCAAAAAGCTACTAAAAGGATAGCTGAAGACATAAAAGCAATGTTGAGAAGGGAGACGAGGAAGGATTAAATTATACTTTTACAACTTATTGTTAATGGTCTTATAGCTGGCAGTATCTATGCCTTAGTTGCATTAGGTGTTACGGTGATTTACAGGACAGTAAGTTTTTTTCACTTTGCCCATGGTATTGTTTATACCGCCGGGGCATACCTTGCTTATACTCTAACTATCTCCCTCCATATCCATCCTATCCCTGTTTTTTTCGACCTGTGCGGTTGAAATTTACCACATAGGTAAAAATGGTACAGATTTTACCACAAAGCACACAAAGGATGCACAAAGCTCACTAAGAAAAGAATCTTTGTGCCTTTTGTGTGTTCTTTGTGCCCTTTGTGGTTAGTCTAAAATCAGAATCTGTGGCTTTTTCAAACAATTTTCGTGAATTTTGCGGGTAATGCGATAAAATATGTAGCATATTCCAACCGCACAGATCGCTCAAAATCAATAGAAAACGGAATGATTGCGGATAATTTCGACCTGAGCAATTAGGGTGATTTACTACAAATATACGAAAAACGCTGAGATTTTTACTTTATTTTGCACGCAGATTTTCGTAGATTCTCATAGATTTTTTCAGGATTATGGTAGGGTTCAAGATTTTGACCCCCCTACAATCGTTCCTTGCTGCTGCCAAATTATCATATATCTTGATAATCTGTAGCCTATTTTCATATTATCTGTGGCAAAACGACCTAATTGCTCAGGATGAATAATTATAAACAGCAAACAGCACAAAAGGGGAAAGAATTGTTGATTGCAAATTATGATATTGTAAAGGAATAATTAATCTGAACAATCGATACCTGAGTAGTTACTATCTTAGTGAGGGAAACATGAATCCTACTGAAAAACATAATCAAAACCAAATAATGCGAGGTATACATTCAACAGCTGTAGGGATAGCTGTCAACATGTTTCTGGCTTTGTGTAAAGGGGTTGCGGGCTTTCTTGGCAATTCCTATGCACTGATAGCAGATGCCATCGAGTCAGCATCAGATGTGATAAGCTCTTTGATTGTTTTAGCTGGATTAAAGATTGCCTCCGTGCCCAGGGATGAAAACCATCCCTATGGACATGGCAAGGCAGAATCAATCGCTGCGGTTGTTGTTTCTATGGTGATTTTTTCTGCTGCTATAATCATTGCTATCCAAAGTGTAAAAGAAATTGTTACGCCTTATCACCCTCCCCCTGAACCTTTTACCCTGCTTGTCCTTGTAGTGGTTGTTGTTATAAAAGAAATCCTGTTCCGCTTCGTATTCTGTGTAGGGGAGGAGATTGAAAGCACGGCTGTCAAGACTGATGCATGGCATCACAGAAGCGATGCGATTACCTCAGCAGCGGCTTTTGTAGGGATTTCCATTGCTCTCATAGGTGGAAAAGGGTGGGAACCAGCTGACGATTGGGCAGCATTATTTGCCTCAGCCATTATTGCGTTTAATGCCTATAAACTGTTCATCCCGGCAATTGAGGATGTAATGGATACTGCTCCATCTCCACATATCAAGGAAGACCTCTGCAAAACAGCTCTGTCTGTTGAAGGCGTATTGGAGATTGACAAGTGTTTTGTCCGCAAAATGGGTTTAAGCTATTTTGTTGACCTTCATGTTGTGGTCGATGAGGAATTGACGGTGCGAAAGAGCCATGATATCGCTCATATCGTGAAGAATACTATCTGTTCTTCAAACCCAAAGATAATTGACGTGCTTATCCATATAGAACCAGGGGTTGTTGTGTAAGAGAGGCAAGATGCTGCATTCCTACCGCATTACAAGCCGCAAACAGCACAAGCAAGATGCTTGTGTTACTTCCGCAAGGGCAAGAATATTTAAGTGAGCCAAAATCTTTTGTTGACATAGAGTGAAAATTGAGATATAATAATATTTTTGGCAATTTTTATAGAGGGGAAAAATATGCCATTATATAAAGCAAATGCGATTGTATTGCGTACATGGGATTTGGGTGAAAATGATAGAATTATCTCTATCTATACCATGGAATTTGGGAAGATAAGGGGGGTGGCTAAGGGTGTTAAAAGGCTAAGCACCAGGTTTGGCTCAAGCACTCTGCCTTTTACCTGTATCAAGGTTATGTTTTATGGAAATGAAAGGAATGAGCTGAAGACAATCTCGCAAACCGAGATTGTAAAATCGTTTCAAGGAATACGGGAAAACCTGGGAAGGATATTGTATGGCTCATTCATCCTGGAGTTGACAGAACATTTGATAAATGGCACACATCAGGATGAAAGGATATTCAGGCTTATTCTGAAATATCTGACATGGCTTGAACATGAAACAAAAGGGATTATCCTTTATTCCTTCTGTTTTAAGCTGCTTTGCATGCTTGGGTTCAGACCGTCATTGTCCAATTGTGTGATTTGCCATCAGGCGGCAGGGGAGGCAGATTACAATAGGATATGGTTTAGCCGTGAGGATGGCGGGGTGATATGTCCTGCATGTTCGAGGGAAAGACATGGGGCAATATCTGTCGCGTATGAGGTCATTGAATTAACAAAAAGACTAATCTCTGAAAGGGTAGAGGGGTTGCAGGCATACCCTGTTTCATCTCAATTAATGGAAGAAATGAAGGGATTTACGCTTTATTTTCTCAGCCAGTATCTGGCATTCCCCATGAAATCAATTGGGCTTATTGAGGAATTGATGAATGAGGGGAATTAGCTGTTAGCTTTAGATAACTAACGTTGCAAATACAAGGGGGTATTGACATAATGGATATCTTGTTAGTGGTTTTGCTTTCTATTATCTTAGTGGTCTCAGTGGTCTGGGGGTTGATGATCACTTTTTTCTGGTGGGAATTGATTCAGTTGAGAAAAGTAAGGCATTACATGTCTACATACCCGGATAAACTGCACGAAGCCCTGGATTTTATAGAAAAGGTAGGGGATGTAACAAATGAGATGAAAAGGGAAACCCTGCCTGCAATCACTGCCATTACTGGAGATGTCAGAATGCTTGGCAAAGATATAAAGTCTGCCTTAGATGAACTCATCAGGCTGACAGAATTAGCCAGAACCAAGCCTGTATGGATAGAAACAATAACCAGTGCTGTTGATGCCAGATTTGATGCAAGACTAAAACAGGTGACAGAGGCAATTAAAAGGTTAAGGGAGGAATAGGCAGTTTTAGGCTGAAGGTAGATAGGCTGAATGTTGTTAGGCAGGAAAATGAGGATAATAAACCTTCAGCCTTTAGCCTATAAAGCAAATGGATATTATCGCTGATCTCAGGCTGTTTGAAATTACATGGCTGCTAATCATCTGCCTTGCCTCTCATGCCATAGGGAAAACTATTATCCAATGGTTCACAAGGCTTGAGATGGCATCAAGGATAGAGGATGCCTTGTTTTGCCTTGCCCTTGGGTTTGGATGCCTTTCCTTGATCACCCTATTCATAGGGATGATTGGTGGTTTGTATCCATGGGTGTTCTGGACTCTACTGGGTGGAATAATTAGCTTATATTGGAGGGATAAGCTCAAAGCAGTAATAGTCCGAGACAAATCTCAAGAATCAAGAATCAGCCTGCCCCCCCTTTTTATCAGTCTACTGCTTGCAGGGATATTATTCCCTTTACTTATCCTCGTGCTTGTCCCTACCATGACCTATGATGCCATGGTCTACCATCTGGCTGTGCCAGCCAGATACATTCAAGCTCATTGCATTCATTATATCCCATACATCTGCTTTTCCAACTATTCCATGAACATGGAGATGTTGTTTACCATTGGGTTGCTGCTTGGCAATGATACCCTGGCAAAGTTTATTCACTTAATGTTTGGTCTGCTTTCAGGTGCTGCAATATTTTCCATGTCAAAAAGGCATTTCGGGCAGGAAACAGCATGGCTTAGCCTTTTAATCTTCTTCTCAATACCACTTGCCTGTTTTATCATGGTTCAGCCATTTAATGACCTTGGTCTGGTATTTTACGAGATAATGGCTGTTTACGCCTTTGTCAACTGGACAATAAAAGAACAAAAAGAACAAAAGTCATGGTTGTTTATGTCTGCCTTGATGTGTGGGCTTGCCATAGGGGTAAAATATACTGGAGGGATCTGTGCAGTAATACTGATTATCGGTGTTGTTTGGGAAGGGATTCGAAGTTGCCAAGGATTTAGACCCATGATTATTAATCTCAGCCTGCTGGTGATTATTCCATTTATCCTCAATCTTCCCTGGTTTATCCGCTCCCTTGTTTATACTGGCAACCCTGTCTATCCAATGCTGTATCCTTTATTCAACAGTATAAACTGGAATGATTTCAATCATATGCGGTATATCCATGAAATGACTGCTGGCTATGGGCCGCAGGTCGTCTGGTACCTCAAACCCTTTGTTTGCATCTACCAATTAAGCCTTGACTTGAAAGGCAAGGGAGCAGCAGTATGCCCAATATTTTTATTACTCTTGCCCGGCAGCATTCTTGTCCGAAAGACACACAGAGTATTTAAGTTATTATCTGCCTATTGTCTGTTGTTTTTCTTTATCTGGCTGTATACATCCCCTGTGGACAGATTTCTTTTGCCATGTATGGGAATATTATCTATAATAACTGGATACATTGGATATTCTTTATTACAAAATAAACTGTGGCTTAAGAAAATTGCTTTTCCTTTACACCAGCTGGTAATTATTATAATCATCCTGTGCTGCCTCTGGAATGCCTATCATCTTTGTCGAACAATATGGGCAAATTCCTACTGGAAATGTATTCATAAAGCAGCCGGGCAGCAGCTTCTTAAGGAACAGTCACCCATAGCTGATTATTACTCAACGGTCACATATATTAACAACAACCTGCCTCCTGACAGCAAGATATTATTCATTGGGGAGGCAAGAAGTTATTATTGCCAGCGTGCGGTTCTGGTCAATTCTCACCTTGATACAACGGTTATTGTCGAAATAATCAGAAAAAGCAGGGATGAACATGATGTGCTCAAGAGACTAAAACAGCAGGGAATTACACACATCCTCTATAACCAAACAGGTGCAGACTGGTTGTCACAAAGGTTTGATTATTTCCATTGGGACAATAAATCACAGCAGAGAATATATCAAAGATTCATGACAGGACATCTTACCCCTATTTATCAAGAAAAGGGAGTAGTGCTGTTCAGAATAGGAAATTTAGGAAGACTAAAGAATAGTTGAAGCAGACATCAAAAGAACCTGGAGGGATAGGGGGTGATTTGGGTAGAGCCCGGTGATGAATATACCAATTTTTTGGGTGGTGGGTGAGATTAGCCTACAAGCTATCATTAGGCACAATATGTAGTGGCAACTATACGTCTTCCATTACCAGATGATGTGTTGTAAGCTAATCTCACCCACCACCTTTTTTTGGTTCTTTAACAAATCATGTGGGTAGGTCAAATTTAAGTTGACTTACCTACATGATTTGTTAAACTCGATGTTCAAGTTTTTCTGGCTCATAGGAATCGCCTTCTGCCCAGTCACCAGTCACCAGACACCAGT
>JASEHA010000439.1 GCA_030018795.1 bacterium | reverse complement strand
TGCTCTTTTTACATGAGGCATTATGAGACAGTTGGCTTTATCGAATATTCAGTGTTTTTCAAAAATCTGTTGACTTGATAGACGTTCTGTGGTAGAATACCTGTGAGAAAATGGGATATGGCTATGTTTATTCGCTAATAGAAATATTTGATGTAGGGTGGGCATTGCCCACCACACGAGGAAGGTTGGTTCGAATGTATAGGGTTTTGATTGTAAGTCTAATATTAGTGGGACAATGCCTGGGGGCGGCAAGTGTATCAGCGGCTCCGATTACGATTATTACCTCTCCTGCTAATGGGGCAAGTATTAGTAGTCCGAATGCTTTTACCTTCAGTGCAACAGCCAGTGACCCAAGTGGGATAGCGTGGGTTAGGTTTTATATCCAATCATACGGCACAGGACCAAAGGCACCAAAACCATTAGCCTGAGGGTTAAGGATTCTGAAGGGGTAGCAGATACCACTACCAGACAGATTACAATCGTCAATACCCCACCAACAGTAAGCAATCTTAATATCTTACCATCCCAACAGGCTCGTTCGGGGGAACGAGCCCTACAACGGGAACGAACATACAACGAGCCATAGGTGTCAAAAAAGTGTCAAGATGTATAAAATTATATTTTTCTCTAATTCTATGGATAGAAGAAGCACCAGCTAACCCAAGTTCGCGATTCAAAAAGTTAACTTATTGATTATCAAGAGGTTGTGAATTTCAAAAATCTGATTTTGACACTACAGATTTTTTAGTGTCCTTATACTCGATGTTGGTGACCAAGCAAGGAATCGAGAAGACGAGAAGGCGAAAAAAGTGGGATTCGATGAAAAAATGGTTGCAATGTCTTTCATGTCTCTTATTGTG
>JASEHA010000438.1 GCA_030018795.1 bacterium | reverse complement strand
AAGTAGAAGTAATGGATAATCTTAATAAAAGTGTCGGATTTTTTTAGATAATTCGTGATAATTTGTGAAATTCGTGTCTATGTTTGAGATAGCACACATAATGAGAATTGCCTGTATCGATAAATGCAGTAATTGGTTACACTTCCATCGGCTTTTCGCCAAATCGTTCTTTCCATTTTCGAATAATATCTTCCACAATCTCCAATTCATGGTGAAGGGATTCAATCCTTTCCTGAACAGGGTCAGGGAGATTGCTATGATCAAGAGGGGCACAGACAACCTTTTCACCATCCTGTCGGACAATTCTTCCGGGCACACCAACAACAGTACAGTTGTCAGGCACAGGCTTTAAGACTACACTCCCTGCCCCAATACGCACATTATTCCCCACAGTAATTGGACCAAGCACCACTGCCCCGGCTCCAATAACCACATTATTTCCAATAGTAGGATGCCGTTTGCCTGTTTCCTTGCCTGTGCCAGCTAAAGAGACACCCTGATACAAAAGTACATAATCTCCAATCTCTGTTGTCTCTCCGATAACCACACCCATCCCATGGTCAATAAAGAATCCTTTTCCAATCGTTGCCCCAGGATGAATCTCTATGCCAGTAAAAAATCTGCTTAGCTGAGAGATAATCCTTGGCAATATGGGAATCCTTAATCTGGCATGCAGGAAATGGGCAATCCGATGAAGGATAAGTGCATGAAGCCCTGAGTAGCACAGTAAAACCTCAAGTGTATTCCTTGCTGCTGGATCCCTTTCAAATACGGATTTTACATCATCAATAATGGTCATTTCATTACCTCTTTTTACTGATTTTTAGTATATACTCGATGTTCAAGTTTTTTGCCACCATTGACACTTTATCAGGGCGGGGAAA
>JASEHA010000437.1 GCA_030018795.1 bacterium | reverse complement strand
CCTCAAGGTCTTTCTCCGGGCGGCTTAAGGATTCCTCAATCAATCCCGCCTCCCACCGCATTGTGAAGCAAAGAGTAGATTGCATGGCTGTTTCAGTTGATATCGCTGCTCAAAATTTTGCATCGGCAAAATCTGTTCCACTCCCCAGATAACAGAGTGGTATACAGATTTGAATATCAATTCATATCCTATTGAATTAACTGCATGAATCAGTTCCTCAATATTGAGAAACCAGGCAGGTATCTTGGATCCATAGTAATGCGATACTGAAGCAAAAGTTGGAATATTACCTGCGTAAACGTCGACCAAAAGAAGATACTTCCGCGACAAGGCACATAGTTGGGACAGAAATTGCCGCCAATCCTCAATATATTGAAGGACAAACCCCCCGTAGACAATATCAAACCGTAAGCATTCAGTAAAACCGTATTGCAGGATTTGTAAAACTATTTTGCAAAAGTTAAGTTATTGTTGTATGCAAAGGTTCTGACGGAAATCTTTGACCATGGGATAGAGAAAAATGTCTTTGACAGGAACAGCATAAAGATTGTACCGATCTTTCTTTCCTCTTCCCTTAGTTTCACCTACATAAATCCAATTAGCTGCTTTGTAACAAGTACCTCGAAAGCGTTTCTTTTCCACAAAGGTCTCCAGAAGAACGGGTTTGTAACCATATCGTTGTTCCCAATCTGTGGGTAGTTGAGTGGCCACCTTTGCCAGTAACCTGGAAGCCAGATTTTTCGATTTAACCCACGGCAGAATAAGGAAGCGGGCATTGTTGACAATGAGGTGAAGGTTTCTCTCCCGCTGCTGCTGGCTCCAACCGATAAATTCATCTCTCGCTGCCACACTCCAGGCGGACGCACCAAACCCTAATGCAGCTAAAAGACAATCTCCGCTGTAGACAAGGTACCGCATTTGTG
>JASEHA010000436.1 GCA_030018795.1 bacterium | reverse complement strand
CCATAAGCAGCAAGCTGCTTGGCAAGGATATTTTTTACCAGGACGGCACATGGACCACCATTCAATCATGGAATAATTCTGCCAGTAGTTGGTTGACGACAATATTTACTAATGAATTCCCTGATGGGTTTGGTAATTCGTTTGATATTACGCCTGGCAAGGGATACTTTGTGTATGCTAATGAAAGAAGCCTCTACTCGCCAAATCGTATCACCCTTTCTAATGTTGGCAGCACTACGGCTGTTGTCTCGCATGCAACATGGGATAATGTCTCAAGCTGGCTGAGGTATGGCACAAACAGTGCTGGACTGACAAGCCTTGCTTATGACATTCGCGGTGAGGGCAGCCAGACCACAAAACACTACATCCCAATTATCGGACTGGCAGCAAATACCACCTACTACTATGACATTATCACCAGCGGCTCAACAGATGATAATAATGAAAAGCATTACAGCTTTAAGACAGGCGGGGCAATCAGTGCTGTTGGGAGCAAGAATATATCTGGCAAGGTGCTCAAGAAAGGTGGCGTAACACCAGCTAACGAGGCTCATGTCTATGTCAGGCTTAAGGATACAAACGCAGCCAACGATGCAGGTGTATCTGCCTGGGCATCTACAAGGACAAACTCAAGTGGTGCATGGAGTGTTGATATTAATACCATTCGCAAATTGGATATGAGCGGGCTTTTCAGCTATTCCGCATCAGGTGATACCATTGAGGTAGTTGTGGATGGCAATGAGGATGGACGAGGTAAGGAAACAGCTGATACATCAGCAAATGTGATAGATATAACGCTGGAATAAAGGTAATCGGGGATGGTTTGCTTTAGTGTGAAAGCTTGGCACGTGTATTCACCCCCACTCTGACCATCCCCCATCAAGGGGGATGGAGGATGGTAACACAGGCTTCCAGCCTGTGAAGTGCTGG
>JASEHA010000435.1 GCA_030018795.1 bacterium | reverse complement strand
TTCTCAAGGCTTGCCACACAATATAAAGTAGCAAGCAACCTTGCCGTATCAATATGTTGTGGTGCTTGCTCATGAATTTTGACTTTTTACACAGCCTGACGTAAACGATACTGACTACAAGTCTAACAATAAGCAGTTACTTCTATGATCATAAAGATTAATCCTAAATGTCCGGAGATTGAATTAATAAAAAAGGCTGTGTTATCCTTGAAAGAGGGGAATTTGCTTATTTTTCCTACAGATACGGTTTACGGATTAGGGGCAAATGGGCTTGACTCTAAGGCAATGAGAAAATTGTTTGAGATTAAAAAAAGGGTGGATACAAAGCCCTTTGCCTTGCTTATTGGTGAAATAGATGATGCCTGCAAATACTGCAAAAATATTCCCCCTTTATTTTTTACGCTTACAAAACGGTTTTGGCCAGGGGCAATTACTATGGTGCTGGATGCACAGGATGGTCTACCCAAAGAAGCAATGGGGATGGATTTCAGTGTAGCCTTGAGGATGCCTGATTCTAAGGTTGCATTGTGCTTATTAAAAGAGGCTGGGGTGCCAATCGCTGCCTCTTCAGCCAACTTCTCAGGAGGGAATGATCCAGCAGGTGTAGATGAGATTGAGGGGTCGTTAAGGGATGAGGTGGCTCTGGTGATTGATGGCGGCATGTGCAAAGGAGTGCCATCCACTGTGGTTGATTTGCGGGGCAATAATATTAAAATACTCAGGGAAGGGGCAATTACAACAGAGGAAATAAGTAGGGTTGCAGGTTGAATAGAAGCCAGAATGTAACTCAAGCTTCCAGCTTGAGTATTGCAGAACGGTTATGTTGCAATGATGTGTAACCGTTTCTATAACTCGATGTTCAAGTTTTTACTGGTGACCAGGCAAGAAGGCGAGAAGAATGGGATTTGATGGGAAAGGATTGCGACGGGTAGAAAGTGCACTGGTGACTGGTGCACTGGACTGATTGCAACGTCTTTTATGTCTCTTATTGCGTCAGGCTGTGTAAAAAG
>JASEHA010000434.1 GCA_030018795.1 bacterium | reverse complement strand
TTGCTCACATTGCAATTCCAAACATTTAAAGAATCACAAATTATGACGACTTAGAATATATAATCCGCAGGCTAAAGCCTGCGGCTACCAATTTCGCATTTTGCAGAAGTCTATGTATGCCAAAAAGTAAGGAGGAAACCAACAACATGAAAATAATAGCAATTATGTGGCAAAGTTACCTTAACATGCTTGTTCGTGCAAGCAGGAATGTAACAGACCTTGTGGAGCTTAAGGCTTATTCCTCAAAAAGGTTAGAGGATGAGCCGGAAAGGCTTGACTCAATGCTTGAGGAAGCGGCCAGAGCTGACATCATCTTTCTCTACCGCTCAACCGAGGGGTTCTGGGAGACGATTGAGGGACGGCTGCGGGAGTTGAGCAAGAAAGTCCCCATTGTTTGCGTCGGACACGATCCATCTTACTGGATGCTCTCTACAGTCAAACCAGAAGTGGTAGCAAAGGTCTATTCCTATATTGTCATTAATGGGGAGGAGAACTTCACTAATATGCTGCGATATATTGCTAAAGAGGTTGCTGGGCTTGAAGTGAGGGTAGAGGAGCCAAAACCGGTTCCATGGGAAGGGTTGTATCACCCTGATGCTCCTGAGATATTTAGCACCGTTGACAACTACCTGGCATGGTATAACTCTGGTAAGTCAACAATCAGCAATTCGCAATCAACAATTCCAACAGTGGGTATCCTTTTCTCCCGCCATTACTGGGTGAATGACAATCTGGAGGTAGAGGATACCCTGATTCGTGAATTAGAGTCTTTGGGGATGAATGTTATCCCGGCATTCTCTTATTCAGTCAAAGATGAGGAACGGGGATGCAAGGGAAGTGGGGAGGTGGTCTGTAAGTATTTCTTGAAAGAGGATGGCAGCCCACGGATCGATGCCTTTATCAAACTCCAAAATTTCTTCCTGGGGAATAGCTGGGACAAGGCCTTCGATGATAAGGAGGTAGCTAAGGGTGGTGTGGATATTTTGAAGAGATTTGATGTACCTGTCTTTTCGCCAGTGACATCTTACTACAAAACTATTGAGGAATGGAGAAATGATA
>JASEHA010000433.1 GCA_030018795.1 bacterium | reverse complement strand
GAAGGGTTACCAAGTAGAAGGCACCAGACAGACAGGGTTGCCAACCGTCCCCACACCATCAGGATTCTCAATCTCACCCACATTCCTTGGATTAGCAAAATGATCCATTACCTTCTGACCATAGTCAAACATCTTTATCCTCCTTCACTGCTTCTGCATTCTGAACCATACAACGGCGACATCTCCCGCAATCGCTTAACAATGGGCGGTAGTTTTTCTAGAACATAATCAATCTCTGCCTCTGTATTTTCTCTGCCTAAACTAAAAAGTATTGAGCCATGAGCATCTACCGGACTAACCCCCATTGCCTTGAGCACATGGGATGATTTCAGTGCCTGTGAGGTACAGGCTGAGCCGGATGAGGCTGTAATTCCGTTCATATCCAGCAGGATCAATATACTTTCACCCTCTACAAACTTGATTCCAAAGTTCAGATTGCCTGGCAGCCTCAGGTCTGGATGTCCATTCAGGCAGACATGCTCAATCCGTTCATTTATCCCTTGCCAGAGTTTATGCCTCAAGGACAGGATATGTTCAGCCCAGTCATTCATCTCACTTTTAGCCAGCTCTGCTGCCTTGCCCAGACCAACAATCCCGGCAACATTTTCTGTTCCAGCCCGCCTTCCTCTTTCATGGATTCCACCATCAAATAAAGGGGTAATCCTTATCCCTTTGCGAAGGAATAAAGCTGCTGCCCCTTTAGGACCATAGAACTGATGTGCAGACAAGCTTAACTCAACTTCCCGAAGTAAATTAAGTTTAAGTTCATTTTCAATAGCTATTTTTGGTACAATAGATACCCCTATGCCAGATATTACTTACTCCTCTTTTTATTGCCTCAGTATTGTCTAAAGACATAATTACATTCAAGTCCTTTTCGTTTAAACCCGCCTCTTCAAGTTCCTTCTCAAGAGTCATCCTTGTTCCGGAACCTTCATTTCTTATTAAAAAAGGTTCTCCCTTTAATTGGTCAAGATTTATCTTGCCTTTAGATGACCAGGGGTGCTTTAAGGAAACTATCAGAACAAGCTCCTCACGAATATAATCTTTAAATATCGACACCGATTACCGATAACCTGATTACTGATTACTAAAATTTCAC
>JASEHA010000432.1 GCA_030018795.1 bacterium | reverse complement strand
GTTCTGGTGACTGGTGCACTTGCTTGGTCACCAGTAAAAACTTGAACATCGAGTGATACTTGATGTTCAAGTTTTTTGGCCCTGTGATATGGGTTAAAGTCAGCATGGCCGGAAACAGGGTCAAGCAGGGAACAGGCATGCCTGTTCCCTATAGAATGTAGCTATGGCTTTGGTTGCTATGCAACGCTCTCCACTGACCCATTACTGGTGCTGGCTGTTTTTCTATTGACAAGGTATAGAATATATGATAAAATTCAAGAATAGCTACATAATTGGAGGTACGTTAAAATGTTAGCCAAAAGGATAATCCCATGCCTTGATGTAAAAGACGGAAGGGTAGTTAAGGGGGTAAATTTTGTTAATCTTATTGATGCTGGTGATCCAACAGAGGTTGCCAGAAGGTATGAAGAGGAAAAGGCAGATGAGATAGTGTTTCTGGACATTACTGCCTCTTCAGATAAAAGGGATATAATCATTGATGTAGTAAAAAAAACCTCTGAACAGGTGTTTACCCCATTGACGGTTGGCGGCGGTGTCAGAGAGCTGGATGATATCAGGCGACTACTTAATGCTGGTGCAGACAAGGTTTCTATGAATACAGCTGCGGTTAAAAGACCTTCCCTGATAAAAGAGGCAGCCAATCGTTTTGGATCACAGTGTATTGTCGTGGCTATTGATGCCAAAAGAAGAGCCCAAGGGGAATGGGAGGTATTTGTCCATGGTGGACGAACCCCAACAGGGGTTGATGTGGTTGCCTGGGCAAAAGAGGCAGAGCTGCTTGGTGCAGGGGAGATACTCCTGACATCCATGGATTGCGATGGGACAAAGGATGGATATGACATTGAACTCACCCGCTCAGTTTCACAAAGCGTACGTATTCCGGTAATCGCTTCTGGCGGTGCAGGGTGCATGGAACACCTTTATCAGGCATTGACTTATGGAATGGCTGATGCTGTCCTGGCTGCTTCTATCTTCCATTTTCAGGAGATATCCATACCAGAAGCCAAGAGGTATTTGCAGTCAAAAGGAGTAGTTGTGTCAATTGAGGATAACAACCATAGAGAGGAATAGTCGGGCAGCAAACTCGTCAGGCTGTGTAAAAACTCGATTTCTCAAGGCTTGCCACACAATATAAAG
>JASEHA010000431.1 GCA_030018795.1 bacterium | reverse complement strand
CTTCTATCTTGCTATCTTACATTTCTCTACATTTTCTCTGTGTTCTCTGTGTTCTCTGTGGTTAAAAATTTCATAATTAGAATTGCTGTCAGCGAACAATTCCCAATTTCCCCCTTTTTGTGCTATTGCTGTCAAGGTCGGTAAGGAGATAGATATAGATTCCGCTGGCCAACTTCTTGCCCTGGCTATTGACACATTCCCATTTATGACTACCATTGGTATCTCTCCATTCCTTTTCATAGACCAACTCAGCAGCGAGATTGTAAATCTTTACCTTCACATTGTTAGTCAGTTTATCAAAAACTATCTCATCTCCACTGGTCAGGTGGCCGTCCTCCTATTTTTAATGGTTCTTGGTTGTATGGACCATCATAGTATGTTGATAATGGCCACTTTTTCCAGCCAAACACCTCCCACCTACTATCATCGACCTCAAACTCTCCAACAAGCTCGCCTGCTATATTGAATGTTCTACAATAGAGATCGTTCTCGTTCAAAAAGCTGGTTATGCCATCAACCCTGCCATTGCTCATAATCTCAACCGGCTTTGGGGCAACTCCCTGATCTCCTGAATGAAGTTGCAAAGATGGACAGAACTTCTGGGCAAGCCCTACTTCGTATTGTAAGCCACAATACCCATTGGCAGATAGAAAAACTACTATTCCCATCAAAAGCCATATCTTCTTAATTTTCATCTTGTGTCTTCTTCTCAGATCTATTTTTCTCATCATAATGATCTCCTATAGTATAACCGATAACTCCTCCAATAATGCTCGGAACTATTATGAGCAGAGGAGATGGTTTTTCGTGAATGCCAGAAAGACCTCCCAGACCTTTAATGGCATAAAGCAAATATCCCAACCCTCCTCCAATCCCTGCTCCAACAATAGTTCCAATTATCCTCCCCTTCTTTGTCTTCTTCTCCTTTGATTGCTCATATCCAAAAGATTCAGAATAAAAAACAGCATTGGGGGACACATCCTTCTCTATTCTCAAAAAATCTGGTCTAAAAGCAAGTTCTGATCCCTGAATACCAGCGACAGTAATTGGCCTTAAAGAAGCATCATCTACCAAATAGGTGGTAATCTCATCAACCCTGCCATTGCTCATAATCTCAACCGGCTTTGGGGCAACTCCCTGATCTCCTGA
>JASEHA010000430.1 GCA_030018795.1 bacterium | reverse complement strand
CTTAGTGCCTTTGTGGCAGAAATTATCCGGCAACTAACACCTGAACGGTTACCTGAGAACAAGTACTTGCTCCAATAGTTGACAGTAAGCTATTCTCAGACACCACCCAAAATCTCAACACATTAGAAATACCATGATACCTTTTTGAACATGCAGCCTGTTTTCAGCCTGTTCAAAAACAATAGAGCCATGTCCTTCAATAGCCTCATTGGTTATTTCTTCCCCTCGATGGGCTGGCAAACAATGCATGATAAGACAGTCTTTCTTAGCCATATCTATTAAGGTATTATTTATCTGATAACCCTCAAATCTTTTCCTCCTCTCTTCCGATTCTTTTTCCTGCCCCATGCTTGTCCAGACATCGGTATAAAGCACGTCAGCCCCAAGGGCAGCCTGAGACGGTTCACTGAATATCTCTATCTTGCTCCCTGTTTTTAGGGCAATATCCCTTGCCTTTTCAAGGATAGATTTATCAGGAGGATAGTCTTGAGGTGTAGCGATAGAGATATTCATCCCCATAATTGCACAACCCACTATCAGGCTATGACTGACATTATTGCTCCCATCCCCAACATAAACAAGGTTTACATCCACAATTGATCCCTTGTGTTTCCAGATGGTATAGATATCAGCCAATATCTGGCAGGGATGGAACGCATCTGAAAGCCCGGAGATGACAGGGACAGTGGCAAACATGGCTAATGTCTCCATGTCTTCATGTGAGAATGTTCTGGCAACAATAGCTGAGGTATATCTGGAAAGTACCCGGGCAATGTCAGGGATTGACTCCCTTGTCCCAAATCCCACCTCTTCTGGAGCCAGGTAAATAGGATTTCCGCCCAATTGCCATATCCCTACCTCAAATGAAACCTTGGTACGGGTTGAAGGCTTTTGAAATATCAAGGCAACAGATTTACCCTTTAATGGAGCATAGTCCTCCCCAGCCTTTCTCTTCTGGATAAGAGAATCTGTTAGTTTGAATATCTTCCAGATTGCTGTTGCATCAACATCAAACATAGAGATAATGTCCTTGCTATGCATGATTGCCTCCTTACTTAAGAAGCGAAAAAACAGTTAGTATCGTGTCAACCATCAATTGTCGTATAGTAGAGGCTCTCTCCTTGTGGTTGCCTGTGAGAGTAGCCCACAAATTTAAATGTTATGAACAACTA
>JASEHA010000042.1 GCA_030018795.1 bacterium | reverse complement strand
GCCAGACCTTGCTGGACAAACCCCAGTCTCCTTCAGCTTATCCCTTAGCTGCCAGACAAGCCATAAACAAACAAATGGTATCAGGAAGCCGTGAGAATAATTAGAATCATGATGCATAAACAAAGATACCATCCAACAAAAAGTAGGGAAATAAATCCCTATTAAAGCTATACTTATTAATATTATTTTTAATATTTGTCCTCTTGTCAACATTATATCTTCTTTTTATAAAATTTATCTGCTTCCCAGCTCAGCACAACCATATCACGGATAATAGCGTTACCAGAAGGGGCAAAATTTTTTGGAAAAAAACTCCTGCCATTACCGCTTGGTTCAAGTGGATCCTCATAATAAAGACTCGGATCCCACCCATCTCCATAACTGGATAATCCCCAACCTGCACTTCCATGATCAACAACATCTGCATTTACAACACCAATCATCATCCCTTGAAACAGGATATCGGTTTGAATCTTCAGATTGTTTTTGGAATAAACAAAGCCTCGAAAGTCAGAATGAACATCCCATCTTGAACTCTGTGCAGCCATTCTTATATCCCCGGTTTCACTGATAATAACATCATTCTCGCCTATAATCGAAAGGGCACCCCAGTTTTCACCCATTGGCTCTGGGGGATTTGATGCATCATAAATCGTCCCTTTATAATGAAACCCTACATAAGGGACATCATTTTGCTCTTTATAGACTTCTTTATCTGCACTCCCAGATTTTGCTTCTCCAGCTATTCGACCTCGAACCTCTATACTTACATTATTATTACTTTTCATATCTGCACCTATCTTTTGTCCACCCCATGTAAGATATCCATCACCACCGTTTTTATAAAAGTTATTTCCCTTTCCCTGAGAAGCAATTATGCCACGCGCCCCTGGCCTGACTTGCAAAGACGCAGTATATCCTCTATACGGCATAATCCGCAAGTTTGGACTCCCCTGTCCCATATAAATACTTGTATATCCATCCTCATTCCTATCATAATATATCCCATCAGCCACCTCTGATTCAGGGAAAGAAGAAAAATTCTTTAGCCAGTTAGCTACCCATGGTTCATTTTTATCCAATTGCAGATTACCATTATTATCTACTGTGCCAGGCGGCTTGTTCCAAATGCTCATTACCTGTTTTTCTGGACTAATAAGGACATTATTCTTTGCATCCAATGTCCATCCCTTACTTATCAAATCTGCCAATGTATAATCAGGTCCCCTATAATCATCCTTAGGACTGGCAAAATCTGCAACATTAAAAACAGGCAATTCCTGTTTTTCCGTTGAACCTCTTTTTAGCTTCCTATTAGGCTCATCTATAGCTGTTATAGTGTCTGCCCATGGACCTTCCAGAACAACATCTGTACCTGCCAGCCATTTATCATATTTAGAAGAACTTAATTGTGCATTAGTAAACCCATTATAACTGCTTATCGTTGACTTAGCATTTTGAACAAACCCATCCGCAGCATAGATATTGCCCTTAACCTGCCACATAGAATTCGTTCTTTGTGATATTCTGCCACCACCACCAAATACGATTTTAGGCATCCCAGCCTCTCTGGTACCAATCCTTACCAGCATCTTCATTGCCTTGATATTAGACACCTCTTCACCCATTGGATTTGCCTGTCTGGTAACACCAATAACATAAATAGCCATTTCTTTTCCATTATTGGTATCACCATCACTTTCTTCCACTGTTCTTGCCGCATATCTTGTATTTGTACCCATTTCAGGGATAATCACTCCATACTCTCTTGCCTTAGACTTATCTTTATACCCCTTTAATAATTCATCATAATTCCCGGATATGCTTTCTTCTGTTATCTCTTGACCATTATCTGCTCTATTCTGAAGACACCATAATGCCCTCTCCATGCCTGCTTCTGCGACAATAACCCCTTTTATCTTTCCCTGAGATAAATGAGACTGATTCAGACTGTTCTTGCTACACACAATATATGCCAAAGATATAGCCAGCAGAAACAATGCCACAAAAACAACCATAATAATAGCTAACCCTGATTCACCGTGATATTTGCCTGATTGATAAGTAGACATTTTCATCACAACATAACCTCCTTTCAAGAGAACAACACACCCCTACCCCTCTCAAGAGGGGATTACCAGAAATTCTCCCTTTTTTCATTTCTTCTTGTATTACACATTCTTCCTTCATGCAAAAACCAACAATTATTTCAATTTCTTAATCAATTTCCTTGTATCCTCTGCACCATTAAAGTTAGCATCTAATTGAATCGCCTGTTGTAATGATTGCAATGCCTTTTCTTTATCTCCATTCCCATAATAAGATAAACCCAGATGATAAAAAACCACTGCTTCTTTTGGCATTCTTTGGGCAGCTATCTCCAGATCCTTGATGGCTTCTTTATACATCTTATTCTGACAATAAGCCCAACCAAGTGTATCAAGTACCCCTGGATTTTCAGGCATAAGTTCTTTTGCTTTTTTAGCAAATTTTATGGCTTTTTCAAGATTCATTTTTTTGTCTGCAAATAAATAGGCTAAATTATTATATGCTATGCCAGATTTAGGTTCAAGAGAGATAACCTTCTCATATTCCTTTATTGCATCTTTATACATCTTATTGGATTCAAAAACCATACCAAGCTTTAGATGAAGAACAGGCACACTTGAATTTATTTCCAATGCTTTTTTATACGAATCTATTGCCTTAAGGTATTCTTTTCTTGTTCCATAAAGATCGCCTATATGTTCACAAGCAGGAAAAAATCGTGGATTAATCCTTGCAGCTTCCTTAAAGTATTTTAATGCTTTTTCCTGATCTCCTTCCCTGATATAAATAATTCCAAGCGTATCATAAATAACTGGATTGACAGAAGATGTTTTTAAGCATTCATTGAGCTTTTTCTTTGCTTCATCATATTTCCCCATCTTTACATATATTATCCCACTTTTGTAGCAAGGCTCCATATTGCTTGGTTCCAGCTCACTAACCCGTTGATATTCCTTTAATGCCTCATCAAATCTTTCCTGTACTTCATAGATACTAGCCAGATTATAATGGACATCAACAAGAGCAGGGTCAATCTTTGCTGCCTTGTTGAAATTTTCTTCAGCCAGAGCAAGATTTCTCTCATAAAGAGAGATGCCGCCCAGAACACTATATACCCTCGCATCATTAGTTGACACCTCTTTTGCCCTTAATGCCATCTTTTTAGCTGAATCAAGATTCTTTTTATTAAGCTCTATTTGTGCCAGCATAATTAAGGCATCTATGTGCTTCGAATCAATTAGTACTGCCTTCCTGAATGCCTCTTCTGCCTTTTGATTCAATCCTGCTTTAAGATATACAAAACCAAGCTTAAAATGAGCATCTGGAGAATTAGGATTTTTGGTCACCTCTTTCTTAGCCTTCTCTATAACAGAAACATTTTCCTTATTCTGTAATTGAACACTACTACTATCTACCTGGCGTCCAATAGGAGCTTGAGCAACAAGCATCAACAAAATCAAAACAAGCTTAACAAACATAATTTTCTCCTTACCATTTAGACTCGATATTCAAGCTTTTTCGAGTTACCCTATACTATACATATCAACATGCAGCATTACGGCTACAACAATACGCCCAAGATTGTGGGAATATTAAAAAGCTTGAACATCGAATATAAGCAATTAGACTTATTTTCAATTACATCAAAAGCCGACCAAACACTAAGGAATAGCCGGCTTTTGATTTTTTCTCTTACATCTTCATCTTACAATCAACAAACTTACTTTCTATTTCTCCTTCTCATCGCACCCAGACCAGCCAGACCAGCCAGCATCAAGCCCATTGTGCATGGCTCTGGAACAACCTCCATCCTGACATCAACATCAAATCCTACACCCTTAACACCAGTAACCGTATTCTTCCCAATAAGAGTAATATTAGGATCTGTAGATATTGGAATTCTCATAGCTATTGCTCCTGGAATACCTGCTCCAGGTTGAACTATAGTGTTTGGTAACGCATCTCCAGCATTAACCTTATTCCATACATCTGTTGCAGCAGCACTCATAAAATCATCATGACCAACACGACCAATAAAACCAGTCTGTCCTACAGACAAAACCTTTTTGGTATCAGGCCATAAATTGCCTACTGACCATATATTTTGAATATCATTCACCATTTGCCATGCAGAACTTCCTTTTGTCTCATCATTTTCGTCAAAGGTTCCACTTCCTTCTAATACCAGATAACCTCTTACATCATTTATTGTTATGTTATCTACTGCGGACAGTGAATATCTTACATCAAGGTATCTCCTATCTCTTCCATCAACAGGATCATCATTATCAACTAAGGTAAACTGTCCATACATCATTCCAACCTTTCCGCCCCCTATCGCAAATAACGACTTTGAAAAGTCATGTCTGTCGGCCTTAAAGCCACCTGCTAAAGCTACCTTATTATCCTGAAACTTATATGTTACATCTGGACTAGATAGCTTAATAGCTCCAGTAGTTGGTGAATACATAACAAAAGTAAAGGCTGTTATGTTATTCACACCACCCATACCACTAAAACTCGTCACAACTCCATCAGCAATAGTAGTCTTAACAACTCCATTATCTAAAGTAACACTTGTTGCAGCAGCCTGACCGGCCCAGCACAACAACCCTAATGCCATTAATCCCAATAAATATTTTCTCATTGTCATTTTCTCCTTTTTGTCTATAAATATAACTACTATTTATTTTAAATCCGCCTCAATAATGAATAGCGAACCAGTCTTCTTTTAACTATTTTAATATACACTATAATCTGCAATTTGTCAAGAACAATTTTTTACTTTTTTTATTGTATGGTAATTCCTGAGAAATTGCCTTTTTACACACTGTTAAGGTCAGTAGCTGTCAGACATCGTTCTAGAACATCATTCATCTTAGCAGTTAAATGTTTTGCGTCATAGCTATCTATAGCAGAAGAATCTCCTATAGATAACTCCTTTTTTTTCCATTTTGTATACATAAGCAACAAAGCATCCCTGATACTATTTAAGTCTTCTGGCTCTACTACTATCCCCAATTTATGATTCTCTATTACTTCACCAATCGCCCCTTTCTTTCCGGCTAAAGCTAATATTGGTTTCTCTATTGCTATATATTCAAACAACTTAGCTGGTATAGCAAGATGATGCCCACCCTCAAGCAAGAGAAGGACTGTTGATTCTGCCAAAAAACGCAAACATTCTTGATGAGAAACAGGAGGAATCATTTTCACTATCTGCCAGTTGTCAAGAGAATTCAAACTACTAATATTCACCCGGGAACTAATGCTTCCTACCAATTGAATTACTATCTCCTGGGGATTAATTAATCCCTCTTCAATAAGTCTTTTTATGGAGATTAGTAGATTATCCGGATTTCTTTCACCATAAATAGTCCCTGTATGGGTTATGATAAATTTATCTGTTGTTATTTTTTGTCTATTTCTCACCTCATGAAAATCTGTTAAGTCAATCCCATTAGGGATTACTGCTATTTTACCCCTAATCCTCTCACCATAATATTCCACAAAGTCTCTTTTTGTTGGTTCGGTAGTTACTATAACTGCATCAGCATATTTTACTACGAATTTTTCGAACCAGGGATTAAGCTTCTTCTGCCAAAAACTCTTTCGATATGCCCATGGGGTTCGTGCCCATGGATCCCTGAAATCTACCACCAAAGGACATCCAGTATATTTTTTTAACATGCAGGCAATTAAATGAGTTGACCACGGTGGAGCTGTAGAGTAAATAATATCGACCTTACCCTCTGCAAACAACCTTTTCCCTGCCTTAAAGGCATCTATAAACCACCCTATCTCTCCATCAGGTATCTCAGGAACAAATTTTCTTACTCTTTTTGTTCGATAAACTTTAACAGATTCAGGAATTTTTTTATTTAATTCCTTATCTATAGGGATATTATTATCTGCATAACATTCATCCTTCAGGGTAACTACAGAAATATCCCATCCCATTTCCGTCAAATACCTTATAAATCGGATAGCTCGATGCACGCTTACTGCTGAAGCAGGAGGGAATTGATTAATAATCGCCAATAGCTTTTTCATCTTTTACCTTTAATCTGTTTTAAGACAGCGTTTATAGATTTTCCAAGGCATTGAGAGAAATTTATACATCATATCTTCCTTTATAACAAGATCCTCTTTTGTCACATAATTTAGATGTGATTTTTTCTCTTTGTTTTCAATATCATTTTTTTCTAATTTCAGAAACTTCAGAAAATCATCTAACTCTGCTGGTTCCTCATGTTCTCTTTGTAATGCTATATTCAGAGACTCCAGAGCTTCTTCACGAGTCATCTGCCCATCTCGGATAAGCTGCGAATATTTTTCTTGTAGAAAGATATAATGTGGAATTTGTTTATTTTTTAAGTAATATTTAATAGACGCAAATTTACAATCAATATGATCCTTTTTCTTGTCAGGGGTTACCCAATTCAACTCTCGTTCTAAGATATTCTGGATTTCCAGATTATCCCATTGGACATAATCTGGTAAGCTAATCGACTGGTATTCAGTGTCAAATAATTTCATTGCTATTCTTTCAAACGCTGAAGCATCATATTTTCGCTTAATCAAAAAAGCGTTGACATCTTGTAAGGAAAAACCGTTTTGTAAAAGGAGTTTTCTTACATACACAGGATGTGTACATGTCACCTCAAAGGGAGATTGCTCATCCACTCTTGCACTTGATCCGGAAATCACCAGCGGAATATTAAAACGTCTTTGATATGTAATAGTAACATAATTGATCCTGAAATCGGCAAGTGCCTACAATCCAAAATGCCTAAGGCAAGCAATAGGTTAAGATTGTAGCCCAACATTCTATGTTGGTATTTTTATCAGCATGAAATATCGCTAATTACAACCAAGATAGAATCTTAGGCTACGTCTACACCATTTACTTGCCGATTTCAGGTTGATACCAATAGTACAAATGGAACAAAACTCACCCCCACTCTTAACCATAGTGCTGTAAAAACGTTTTAAATTTTCAGGTTTATACGTAACAAACACATGGTCAACATTTAACTTTTGAGTTGTAGAAAAAATATTTTTGATTGCATAATCGCTCATAAACAGATTATTAAAGGTTACGACGAGAGGATTCAAATGATACTTTTGTTTGCAAAGATATATCACATACGAGCTATCTCTTCCACCACTATAAGTAATAAGGCAGTCATACGGTCTATTTTTGGCTTTTGCTGAATCAAATATTTTGATTAACTCCTTTTCGGACTTTTCGTAATCAAAATTTTGCCATTTTTTATTCCATGAATGACAATAATTACACACCTTATAACTGTCAAAATGTATATTTGGAAAGTTATCAGGTAAAATACATTTGCTGCATCTATTCATAGTCTCTTCTCCTTTTTCAAAATATGGCTTTTTGCCATACTTCTTAAAAACTTAAACATCAAATACTTGAGTAATTAGAGTGATTTGCCACAAACATACGAAAAACGCTGAGATTTTTACTTTGTTTTGCGTGCAGATTTTCGCAGATTTTTCAGGATTATGGCAGATATCCCTCCATTTTGCTTATCTTGCAAATTTTACCAGAAAATTTATCATATGTCAACAAAAATATATTAGCTACCAGCAATTCTCATTATGGCAGAAGCCGAGTTTTTCTCGACAAAGGGTTTAAGGGGGCAAGGGTTCGAGAGTAAGAAAGAAAAACCATCTTTCTTATTTACTCTTGATCCCTTGAACCCTTTGAATCCTTAAAACCACCTGTTGCTTGCATATTTTCATAATGAGAATTGCTGATTAGCTACTAATAGATTTTAATATCTTCACTATATTTATTATAGCATAGTACTTCCTTTATATTGCTTCTTGGAGGAGTAATTGGTCTATTAGCGGGCCACCCAAGATAAACAAAAGCTATATTTTCTATATATTCATGAAAATTTAACAATCTGCGAATTTCATTGCTATTTACAGTCTTGCCTGATATCCACACTGCTCCAAGTCCTAATATATGTGTTTTTAACAAAAAATTTTGAATAGCCGCAGCTGCATCCTGATTTTTATTCCCCGTAGATGCTGATGGATATACTCTAATATCAACGGCAACACTTACTATTATAGGAGCACCCTTTATACCCCCAACTAAAATCTGTTGTTTTACTTTTTCATCATCTATAACAATATATCTAACAGATTGCATATTGCCAGTAGATGGTGCCCAGATAGCTGACTCAATTATACTCTCAATAATTTCTCGAGATACAGGTTCATTTTTCCAACACCTTACACTTCTTCGTGTCTTAATAATCCTGTCAAAGAGTTCAATTTCATCCTTATTAAAAGGCTTATCAGGAGGATAAATTTCAATTTCTTTTTGAGAAACAAATTTTTCATACAGTTTGTTAATCTCCAATAATCCTTTAAGATCTGGCTCAACCTCCATATTTACCTTTTGCTCTTTTAAAAAATCAAGTCTTTCTTTTACCTGAAGATAATCTTGTATATCTTCTTTAATCTCAATCCCCTTAAAATAATATTTTTCAAGTTTTCTGGTTAGAAAATGAGATATTAGTCTCATATGTGCTTTTAGAATAGATTTAGGTATTTTGTCATAAGGATTGACCTTTGGATTTGCAGAAATAAAATATGGAATGTCTTTTGAAGGTCTTGAAATAACATCAAAAGCTCCCCTCCTTCCTCTGGGTATTATTCCTAAAAGAGAACATCCTTTTTCATAGCATCTTCGCAATAAATTAGTTTTCTTATGTCGAGCAACCATTTTTACAACCTCCATAACTGTTATTCTCTCACTCACAATTTACAAATTTTTTTGCTTTAACTATATACATTTCTCCACACAGATTTAACCATGGACAAAATGATGAAAGAAATTCCAACATTTTATTTATTACAATAAGAAAATATTTTGTTGAAAACAAACAACGCTTATCCATTTTTATAGCGAAACCATGCCCTATAGATTCTACCAACTCAAACCCAGATTTTCTTAAAAGATGTTCAAACCACCATGGACTGTAACACTTCCACTCACTTCTCTCAATTCCACATTTCCAACCTAACCTTCCGATACATCTTTTTATTATAGAAACAACATTCAGCATAGAGCTAATGCTATATTTATTCCGTATAGTAATAATCAAGTACCCTTCAGGCTTAATCACTCTAACTAATTCTGCTATAGTTTGTTGAATGTTTTCTAAATAGGCAGTTATTCCAACACAACAAACAATATCAAATGAATTATTAAATGGTAGAGATGATATATCTCCAACTAAAAAATGGAAAGGCTGATCAGTTTCTTCCTCTATTCTTTGTTTAGTTTCTCTTATCATATTTAAAGCAATATCTATTCCAAAGACATCATATCCTCTCTTTATCAATTCCAAACTTATCTCTCCTGTACCGCATCCAGCATCCAGAATTTTAGCCCCTTTTATGCCACATTCATCAACAAATCGCAATACGTGATGTTTTCTGACATTTAATACATGAGCATTATAATTTTTTGCTCTATATTGGCCTGTCCAATTACCGCTACTTTTATTAAAATGATCCTTAGCTTTCTGTTTTATGTTCTTCTGCATTACCATACTCCTTTAAAATCTTCCATAAAATACAGTATTTTATTCATGCCTTGCAATTGTCAAGACAATTTTTCTATCTCCACTATATATCTACCAACCATTTCTCTCTTCTCAGGAGTAAAATTATTAACATCTTCAAAGGGAATAATGGTATATTCATATTCTTGTAATAGTTTGCTTTTTATATTAACAGGAACAACCTTATAGTAATCAACCGCCCCCTTGCTTGACAACATTTTCCCTACACTTGAAACATCTATTTCGTGCTTTAATGGAATACAAAATCCGTATTTAGAAGGTAAAACGCTAAAAAAGTTCATATCTTTTATATAATTCTGTGCATTCCCAGAAACCCTTATCGTCAAAGGGATTATCATTTTATCATCATCAGAACATATTCTATCCACAAAATGGATAAAAGAAGGATGAATAATTATTCTCCGTTCAAAATTAATAGAACTATTTTCATACAATAACCTTTGAGGAGAAGAAACTTGAAAAGGTAAATTCTCATTCCACAACTCTATAAAACAATTAAGTAATGGTTTCATTCCCCGCACATTCAATTCAACAAATTTCCCTTGAACAACAATTGTTGTATATTCTCCACTTTCTCTAATCTCAATATTTTCACTTTCTCCCAGCACATATTCTGCATTTTTTGTTTGCAAAAAAGGGACAAACCCACTTAACCGGGGATTATGATTACGATAATAGTGCTTATAACAATAATTATCCTTAAAGTAGTTTACAATAGCAGCAGGTTTTCTTCCCAATTGGATCCTTTCGTTATCAGTAAATGGTATGGTTGGAAGTAAATCCTTCCCTTGATATTCTAAAAACAACAAAGTAAGACTACTAAAACGTGGATCCATAAAATATTTTTTTAATAGAGTGTGCCCCTTTAGATTTAAACAAGTACAAATACCATCGGATTTAAAAATAAAAAAACCAGAATCTTTGAGATAGATACTTTTTTCAGTGGTTAATATATTGCAACTATATATTTTCTTTCTGTCCCACTGATTCAGTAAATTGATTAAAAGTAATATTGCTGCCCCATGTGCATTATACACCGAAACATACATATATGAATCATAACCTGCCCGAGATTCCTCCATTTTATTAGGGATAATATGAAGATGTCCATCACTACAAGTCTGATTGGTAATAAATCCAAGCAACCTTTCTTTCCAGACACAATACTGGTGAAAAACATCATTATTATCTTCTAACATACATAAGGCAAGAGCATAAGCAAAAATAGCATTCACATATCCATAAAGGGCATTATTGCTTCGACCATAAAAAAAGGCTTCTCCTTGAGTAGTAATTAATTTTCCAAGAATATCCAATCCCTTGAATCCTGCTTTTTTAGTTTCCCCATCATTAGTTAAGATTGAAAAAAGAAGTACCATTGCTACAATTTTAGCATGATAAGTTAAAGAAGGAATGCCTTCCTTATCATTTATCTGGCGAGGAAAATCATAAAATATTCCATCGTTAAACTGCCATTTCAGAACATAATTTTTCATTAAATCAAAAGATTCCTCTAAATCAGCATCTTGCTTCAATACCCTATATCTCAAAAGATGGGTTATGCTCCTTAAGGCAATAAAGTTATTGCCCTGTCCAGATGACATTGTAACTGTATGAGTCATTGTTTTAATTTCTAATAAGAGCATTGCTTTAAGTTTCTCAAATTCTTCTTCCTTTGTGTTTTCGATTAAAAAGAGATATGCCATAAGAATAGCCCAATTATGAAAATCTGTAGTTTTTATCCTCTTATCTTTTTCCATACTCAGATAAAATTCAAAGGCTCTTTCAGCAGACTCTATATAAGAACACTCATTAAAATAAAAATAAAGAATTACACCACTTAAACCAAAAAAGGTGTGTGCATACTGACGCCATGGTTGCTTAGAAACAAAAGGGTCAAAGATTGCCCCGTTTTCCAATTGATTATTCTTTAGGTAATTAAACATTCCCAAAGCAAGTTTGAATTCCTGCTTGTTTCGCAATTCTTTTACCAATTCATGGTTTATAACAAATAGTTCCATAAATATTCTAAAACCTCTCCACACACACATACAACACTCTTTTTATCGGCAGTAGTACCTTTTTTCTTTAGAAACCTATCCACCTTATCAACTCAAATGCCTCAGCATATTCCAATCCAACCCTACTCCCCCATTGTTTGGCAGCATTTTTTAAAGCCTCAAGTGACCGAGGATGTGGAAATTCTCGTATCTCACTCTCATAGCATCGAAAAGCCTCCAGCTTTTGCTCTATTGTCCCTCTAATATCCACAAATACATTAGGGTTAAACACCCTGTCGGCAAATGGTGGACACCATTCTGTAGATGATAGGGTTTCATAGCATAGTATTTTTTTTACACTGCTTTCCTTTACTGGTCGAGCAGCTATCATGGTTGCCTCAAATACTACCCGATGGTCCTGATTCACATCTCCATGATGATGAACATAGATTATCTCTGGCTCAATCTGTTTAATCAACGACTCAATTGGCTGAACCACATCCAGCAAGGGAATCCCATCCATCCTTTGATCCGGC
>JASEHA010000429.1 GCA_030018795.1 bacterium | reverse complement strand
ATCCCATTTCTCTCGCCTTCTCGCTTGGTCACCAGTAAAAACTTGAACATCGAGTTATAGATACAGCAAAGCAAATTGTTAGATAATTTCGTATAACTTCACTTAAAACTCTACTGCCATCGAAGCCCGATGGCTATCTCCAACCTCTCCGCAAGGGACAAAGGCATAATCAAACTTGTAGATAGATGTCTTTTCCTCTCCCTGTCGTTTTAGTTTGATGCCCAGTCCGCCACCAAAACCAGAGCCTGTATCCGCATCACTCTTGTATCCAGCCCGGAGACCAAGCCACGGGGTGAGCCAGTATTCTGTCCCTGCCCGAACGTGTAATTCACTATCAAGAGGCTTGTTAATGTCTACTAACAACAACAATTCTTTATTAAGCAAGGCATATCCCATGCTGCCTTTCAGGTTTAATGGCAGGGCTGCTTTTTCGCCCCCTTTTTCCATAAACTTCATCTTGCTTCCCATATTCTGCAAAGCTACCCCGGCTGTAAGATTCTTTATCCTTGCCCGATAAAGCACCCCAAGATCAAAAGCCACAGCCATTGCATCCTCTTTTTCAATCTTTTCCTTGATCACTTTTAGATTAACCCCAAACAGGGCACCTGGACTAAAGTAGCAGGCATAGGTGAGCATAGCCAGGTATCCAGAGGCTGTAAACTCATCAGATTTTTGCCAGTTGCTTTCACCTATTATGTATGTCCCCTTTATCTTGTTCATATGAAGAAAATCAAGATTACAGGCGGCAACACCAAGATCCCTTGCCTCTTCCTCAAACCCAACCTTCAGCCGTTTAGATATTCCAAGGTGTTCCTGCTTTATATCCTGAAACCATTCTACATGGGATGAGGCCAATGAAAATGTCCCCAGCCCTGCCAATCCTGCCGGGTTATAGTAGACACATCCAGGGTCATTAACCAATGCTCCGCCTGCCCCACCCATTGCCGCAGCCCTTGCCCCAACATCCAGCTTAAGGAATGCCCCGGAGGTAGTGGCAGTATATTTGCTTTTTGCCTCAACAGGTGAAATCGTTAGCAGCAGTATAATTATTGTCATTGCAATTAGTGTCTGCATCATTTACCTTCTTGATTTGCAAGCGTTCAGATGTCAGTATTTTAGCCTTTTTCATAGATGATTTAATCTTAAAGGTTCAACGTGGATTCGAGGGGTAAACCC
>JASEHA010000428.1 GCA_030018795.1 bacterium | reverse complement strand
AGACGTTGCAATCAGTCCAGAGCACCAGTCACCAGTAAAAACTTGAACATCGAGTATAAGGTACAAGCAAGATGCTTGTGGTACTTGCTTGCTCAAGCTGGAAGATGCGAGTACTCTATCCGATAATCCTCAATCACCGAATTAGAAAGCACCTGATCACATATCTGATGCAGCCTTTCATCAGGGATATTTTCTGAAAACTTCAGCTCCATATACTTTCCAACCCTGACATCCTCTACCCCTTCATAATTCATGGATTCTAAGGCATGCTTTATAGCCAATCCCTGAGGATCAAGTATCCCTTCCTTTAAGGTTACAAAAACCTTTACCTTTTTCACAACAACCTCCTGTAATAAAGTGAAAAGTTTTTGATTTCCACCCTTCACCCCCCATAACCGCTTAATCTCAAAAATAAGCAAAAGGCACCAAAAAAAACTATAACAGTAAGTGAAATATAATCTTTTATACCTACTGGATAATTACCAGAATAGCTTCTCCTGCGGCTGATTCCAAACCCCTTCCCCTCCATGGCTGCAGTAATAGCCTGAAACCTACAGGCAGTAATATTAATGCTTAAGATATAAGATGACCATTTTTCTCTTATATTCTGCAAAGCAGTATCCATGCCGCGAAGGCTTT
Organism: bacterium; assembly: GCA_030018795.1. GTDB lineage: Bacteria > UBA9089 > CG2-30-40-21 > CG2-30-40-21 > CG2-30-40-21 > CG2-30-40-21. The sequence goes on along the minus strand of JASEHA010000428.1, from coordinate 569 downwards.
GCCCACGAATGACAGCCTTTCTTGTTTTATGGTATAAACATATCCACCTAAAGCTCCCAGTAACTAATGACACAAAACCGTGATACATCCCCAGCCTGCTCAACCCATAATCAAGCTCTTCTACAATAATACATGAAACAAATATGATGCCTACCAGAATAACAGCACCTGTCCTAAACCAGATAGAGAGAAGAAAAAGAAGAAACTCCCTTGAAATATTAAGGTGAAATATCCTGTCTCCAACTGACCACAACAAAATACTGCATATAGAAATGCCCAAAAAAAGATAAAATACCTGGGCTATCTTTTTGAAACACTGCCCGATAAGGGCAATAATAAATATCATCCCAAATATTCCCAATAGATAGAGTGGTTGCTGAAAAATAATACATATGCCCCACAATAAAAACAAAGAGAATATTCTGGTTAAAGGATTTAGCTTGTGAATAGTGGAAATTCTTTGCAAGTACATACTATTATTATAACACCTGATTGTAAAAAAGTCAATAAGTTTATCCTGAAATCGGCAAGTGCCTACAATCCAAAATGCCTAAGGCAAACAATAGGTT
>JASEHA010000427.1 GCA_030018795.1 bacterium | reverse complement strand
AACCGTGAATGTTGTGGAGAACCAGCCGCAAATATCTGCTGCTGCTGTCTGAATAGCAGCATTTGTTCCAAAGCTAACGGTTATATTATCGTTTGCTGCATAGCCTGTGCCACTGATAGTCACTATTGTCCCCACCGTACCAGATATTGGCATTATCTCATACAGCTCAGGCAGGATGAAGTATGCAGCTGACACGCTTGTATTACTCCCGCTCACAGTAATGGTTGTTGTACCATAACTTTGAGTATCAACTGTAAAGATAGTTGTAAACCAACCAGAGTTATTTGTTGTCATCATATGAATGCTGTTATTTGTTCCAAATGCCACATTGAGCGTATCCATTGCCACAAAACCTGTACCTGCTACAGTTATCATGCTGCCTACAGTACCCTTTGTTGGTGTAACAATGTATAACTCAGGCATAATGAAATACCTGTTGTATGCACTGACAATACCCATGGCTGAAACGGTTGTAGTGCCATACCTTTGAGTATCCACAGTAAAGCTTGCTGTCCATGTGCCATAGCTGCTTACATTCGCTGTTTGAATACCAAGGTTCATCCCAAAGGTAATGTTTATGGAATCGTTAGCCACGAAACCTGTGCCCTGAATAGTTACTATTGTTCCCACTGTGCCATAGCTCGGTACTACACTAACAACCTCTGGCAGTATCTGGAATATATTGGTTGCTGTCCCAGCACCAATAACTGTTATCGTTGTTGTACCAAACTCCTGTATATCAACTGTCCATGTTGTACTGAACGACCCTGATGAACTTACCACTGTTTGCTGAATATTGGCATTGGTACCAAAGCTAACCGTGATATGATCACCTGCAGCATAGCCTGTGCCTTGAATGGTTACTATTGTGCCAACCGTACCAGATGTTGGTATTACCTCGTAAACATTCGGCAATATCTCAAACACATTTGTTGCCATACTGATACCACAAACAGTAATGGTTGTTGTCCCAATCGATTGGGTATCAACGGTCCATGTTGTGCTAAATGTTCCATACACACTGGCTTCTGCCTGCTGGATATTAGCATTGGTACCAAATACAACGGTTATCATATCACCTGCGGCATAGCCAGTACAATTAATGGTCACGATAGTACCAATGGTACCCTTAGTTGGTGATACGCTGACAACCTCTGGCAGAATGATGAACCTGTTATATGCTGTGGCTATTCCTGCAGCCGTGATGGTTGTTGTGCCATAACTTTGAGTATCAA
>JASEHA010000426.1 GCA_030018795.1 bacterium | reverse complement strand
GGGCAATTCTATGAGGATTGTGTGATTTGAATTTTGCTTTATCGAATATTCAGGGAAATAAATTTTTTGATTGACATATCCCTTTGATATATGCTATAATTTATCAGGTATTATAGTCGTTTAGGTAGATGTAAGCAAAGGAGTAATAATTATGAACAAGGGATTTGCACAGCAAGTAATTAAAAAAAGCCATGAAAATGTGAATAAATGCCTTCAATGCTTGAAATGCACCTCAGGCTGTCCCATTGCCTCCTGGATGGATTATAAACCAAATCAGATTAATCGTATGATCCAGATGGGATATAGCGATAAGGTGCTGGGTTCATCTGCTATCTGGCTATGCGTTGGGTGCCAAACCTGCGTTACCAGATGCCCAATGAAGATAGATATACCACATGTCATGGATTCGCTGCGTCAACTCGCAGTAAAAGAAAAGGTATCAAGAGAACCAAATGTGACTATGTTTCACCAGCTGTTTCTTGATAGTGTCAAAAGATGGGGCAGGGTACATGAGCTGGAGTTGATTGGGCTTTACAAGTTAAAAAGCAGACAGTTTTTTAGCGATATGCAGCTGGGACAACAGATGTTTCTTAAGGGTAAGTTGAAGATGTTGCCAGAGATAGCAGGTAAAAAAGATGTGAAACGGATATTTTCAAATGGACAAAATAATGGATAAAACAGGCTCTTCATGATCTTGAGAATGCCAGGAAGAATCTAAAGATTGAGGCTTATGATGTTTGCCTGATTCTCTGCCAACAAGCTGTGGAGAAAATGCTAAAGGCATTGTACATTAAAAAGACCGGCGATGAATCTTCTCCAAGGATACATTCACTTAGAAAATTGGTAGAGGAAACTAATATGTCAGATAAAGCGTTAACACTTGTTGGAGAGATTGACTCTTATTATCTTGCCCTTCGTTACCCTGATGTAACCGATAAGATGCCTTATGAATATTGTGATCAGGCAGATGCCAAACGAGGGATTAAAAGGGCGGAAGAGGTAATTGGACTTGTTAAGATTGAAATTCAAGGAGATATAGGATGAGAAAGGAAGTAAGAGATGAGAAGGTAGGGTATCTGCTGGATAATTACCTGGAGAAAATAAAGGGTATTTATGAGGCTAAGGAAGTTTGGTTGTGGGGCTCACGTGCTTATGGAACCCCAAGTAAATATAGCGACATTGATCTCATTGTGGTTTCTGACAAGTTTTTAAAAATTAAGTTTATTAGAAGAATGTATGAATTTACC
>JASEHA010000425.1 GCA_030018795.1 bacterium | reverse complement strand
CTTGCCCTGTGGTTTGATTACAAAATTATTGACAAATATCAGCTTTCCTGATATACTATTAAGAATGTTTAATATTAATACACAATGGGAATTGCAAGAAGCTAATTTATACCTTGGTATGCCTGTGTTTAATCAAGCCGGGATTGTCCTTCATGGGGTAACGACTAAAGCCATAGGGGACTTTACTGCTAATAATCAATCTGAAGAAGCCATGAGAAAACTGAGTGAACACGTGAAAATTAACCATAAAAAAATGGTTTTTTGTGACCAGATACATGGTGATAATATCTATTGTATCAAGGAAGATAAGATACCGCAGCATCCTATACCGCAAACAGATGGATTGATAACCAATATCCCTGGAATTTGCATAGTGATAAAGACAGCCGATTGTCTGGCTGTCTTTATTCTGGATACTAAGAATAAGGTTATTTCGCTAATCCACGCAGGCTGGCGAGGGACAGTGGCATGTATTGTCCAAAAGGCTGTTGCTAAAATGAGTGCTGTGTATAACTCAAATCCAACAGACCTGTTAATAGGCTTTGGTCCTTCCATAGGAAAATGCTGCTACAAAATAGGGGATGAGGTAATCAGTCAGTTTGAAAGGTTTGCTTATGGAAAGGAGTTGATTAAAAATGGCTGTTTAGACCTCCAGCAGGCAAATAAAAAACAACTGCTGGAAGCAGGTGTCCTGGAAAAGAATATTATCCATAATCAATATTGCACCTATCATCATCAGGATATATTCTTTTCTTATCGAAGAGGGGAAACAGGCAGGATAATAGCCTTTATGCAATTGGAAATTGAATAGGAGGAAAAAGCTGCTATGAAAAAAGATGTTAATCAGCTGACATTTGAGGAGCTTAAAGCTCTTATCCAACAATTCATAGATGATCGTGACTGGCAAAAGTATCACAATCCTAAAAACTTATCCATGTCTATCTCCATTGAGTCAGCAGAATTAATGGAAATTTTTCAATGGTTGACCATAGATGAATCCATTGCCTTGAAGGATAATAGGGCAAAATTCGAGCATATTAAGGAAGAGATAGCAGATATAGTTATCTATTGCCTAAGTCTGTGCAATGTTCTTGATATTGATTTGAATCAGGCAATCGTAGAAAAAATAGAGAAGAATAGGTCTAAATACCCAACTTCTAAATACAAGGGGAATTTTGAGTAAGCAGTATGATGAGTCAGACACATACCACAGACAAGGATGTCTGTGCCTCTACCGTATTTTGTAGAT
>JASEHA010000424.1 GCA_030018795.1 bacterium | reverse complement strand
CTTCGTTTCACTCATCTATTTTTGATTATCGTAGGTTAAAAACTTGAACATCGAGTATCAAACAAATCAGGTTTGCAATGTAGAGATGAAAAAATTTGCGTCTCTACAAATAGGGGGAAAAAATGCAGATTGATGAATTACTTAAATTAATGGTAGAAAAGGATGCTTCTGATCTTCATATAAAGGTTGGCAGTCCTCCTACCCTACGGATTCATGGGAGGCTTTATCCCATAGAGATGCCGCCGTTACGAGCTGAAGATACGAGGGGAATAATCCTTTCCATGATTACCGAGGAACAGCGAAAACGGTTTGAGGATGACCAGGAATTAGATGTAGCTTATACAGTAGAAGGATTTGCCAGATTCAGGGTGAATATCTTTCTTCAAAGAAGAACATTAGGGGCAGTATTTCGTCTTATTGCCTTAAAGATCCGTACCATTGATGAATTAAAGCTGCCTGGAGATATTTTAAAGCTATTTTGTCAGAAACAGAGGGGGTTGATCATTGTTACTGGTCCAACTGGCTCAGGTAAATCTACAACCCTGGCCTCAATGGTTGATTATATTAACTCATCATGCAGACGCCATATTGTTACCATAGAAGACCCTATTGAATATGTTCATAAGGATAATATGAGCATCATTAATCAACGAGAATTAGGGATTGATACCAAAACATTTAGTGGTGCATTACGACGGGCATTAAGACAGGACCCTGACATTATCATGGTAGGCGAGATGAGGGATGTTGAGACCATTGCCCTAACCCTGATGGCAGCTGAAACAGGACATTTAGTCATGGCAACCATGCATACTACTGGTGCACCAATGTCTATTGAAAGAATCATTGATGCCTTCCCCATAGCTCATCAGCCGCAGGTTAAGGCTCAACTGGCTATAGTCATGGAAGGGGTGATTGCTCAGATATTGATTCCACGGGCTGATGGGAATGATAGAATAGTTGCTACAGAAATACTTACAGGTACACCTGCTATCAGGAATATGATTAGAGAGGGTAAGATCCATCAGATGTCTACACTTATGCATACTGGCGGACAATTCTCTATGCATACCATGGAGCAATCATTAAAAACCCTCTATCAGCAGAATGAAATCTCCTATGAAGAGGCACTGGCTGCCTCAAGTGATATGGAGACATTTAAGAAGCTGATTGGAAGATAGAAATCTGAAGGGCTATAGTATCGCCAGACTGTGTAAAAACTTAACCCCCGAGCAATTATGGTGATTTGCCACACAGGTA
>JASEHA010000423.1 GCA_030018795.1 bacterium | reverse complement strand
GAGATGGCAGATTCTTGTGCTAAAAATTGGGTTAAGTCTTTGTAAATATTGAAGCGACTATGCAACGCTCTCGACCCTGACTCTCTTGCTCAGCTTGCCAACAACATTCTTGACCAAATGGCAAACATATGATATAATATAATTATTCAGCATCAGGAACAATATATAAAGTAAGTACAGATAACAACGTCAAGTCTAATGACAAGGTCAGGAAAACAATTATGCATGAAAAAAAGACAAAACATGGTCTGGTACATGCTTATTTTTTGTATCATTATATCCGTGGCAGCCACACTCTAAATTACATGCCTATGAACCTTATGATTGAACCTACAAACAGATGTAACCTTAAATGTCGTATGTGTCCACAAGATGGGCTTATGACCAGGGAAAAAGGTCTGATGGATTTTGAGCTTTATAAGCGAATCATTGATGAGGCAAAGAACTTTGTCTGGTGTGTCCAATTGTTTCATACAGGTGAATCCTTGCTCCATCCAAGTCTTCCTGAGATGATTGAGTATGCCTGTCAAGCAGGCATGTATACGGTGCTTAATACCAATGCTTGCCTGCTGACTGAAGAAAAGTCATCTCAGCTAATCAAGGCTGGTCTTTCTCAAATATCGTTTTCCTTTGATGGTCCTAACCAGCAAGCCTATGAGCAGATACGGGTAGGGGCATCATATATTCAGGTAATGAACAATATCAAGGCATTCATTGCCTTAAAAAAACAGCAACAGGCAAGACAGCCATATACCTTGCTTGAGGTTATTCCTATGGAAGAAACGCAAGCCTATTTGCCTGATTTCTTGAAAGAACTTAAATCATTTGGGGCAGATGATGTCAGGTGCTGGGGGTATCATGAATGGACTCACAATAAGTCAATAAATAACCATTATTATCCATGTGAATATCCTTATACTACCATGGCTGTTTACTGGGATGGACGGGTTGGCCCGTGCTGTATGGATTATGATGGCAAATACATTATAGGAGACGTTAAAGAACAATCCCTGACTCAAATATGGAATTCATTAAAACTTCAGAGGTTAAGGGCTGCTTTCCAGGACAGGAGCTATTCTCAAATAGAACCTTGCCAGAATTGTTCGTTCCTTACCTCTCCAAAAACATATGTTTCGTTATCTGGCAAGGCATTCAGGATTCTTTCTGGTATGGTGGGGAAGGCGAGAAAGGCGAGAAAGAAGTGAAGAGGAAAAAACCTTAACTTTTCACTCTCTGCTACTCGATGTTCAAGTTTTTACTGGTGACCAAGCAAGTGCACCAGTCACCAGAAC
>JASEHA010000422.1 GCA_030018795.1 bacterium | reverse complement strand
CACTCTGAGAGTGGCTCACTCTGCCCCTACTATACGACAATTGATGGTTGACACGACAATAGTGTCGCAACAAATAAATTGACAAAATCAGCAATAGGTATTATAATTGTAATGATTAATGGATTTAGACCCTTACCCAATTCAAGGTAGGCGTTCAGATAGCAGGCTGTTAAGCTACAGCCTAACAGCCTTTAGCCTATCCACCTACTTCAAAAGCGGAGCAAGTCATATGCTGAATAAGTTTTCTCTAAAAACATTTCATACCCTTGCAAATGAAAGAAGTTTTTCCAATACTGCCAGGATATTGTGTCTGACACAACCAGCGGTTAGCCATCAGATTCATATCATGGAAGATTATCTAAAAACACGACTGTTTGATCGGGTTAAGGGTGATGTAAGTTTAACCCCGACTGGCGAGATTCTCTATAAGTATGCTCAGGAGATATTAGAACTCTATCATCAAGCAGAGAAAGAGATATCTGAATTGACCGAATCCATGCAGGGCAGATTGGTTATTGGTGCCAGCACAACCATTGGTCAGTATCTTCTGCCTGTCATACTTGGTAAGTTTAAGGATTGCCACCCTAATGTAGATGTTTTCCTAACCAATGCTAATACAAGGGATATTTCTGCTCAATTGCTTAATAATCTCATTGACCTTGGATTGGTTGAGGGACCAGTAGAGCATAAGGATATCATTGTAGAAAGGTTTATGGAGGATGAACTGGTAGTTATTGCTCCGGCAAGACACCATTGGCAGGATGGATGCGAGATTGATATTGATGAGGTCAGGCAGGAGCCAATTATCCTGCGGGAGCAAGGCTCTGGAACACGAAAGGCAATAGAAGATTCCCTGTCTATGGCTGGCATAAAACTGACAGACTTGAATATTAAAATGGAGTTAGGCAGCTCTGAATCAATCAAGGCTGCAGTTGAAGCAGGATTGGGCATATCCATCATCTCTCAATGGACAGTGTTAAAGGAAAAAAAGTTGGGTTCACTCAAGATACTTCGTCTCAAGGGAATTAAGCTCAATCGGAATTTTTCTGTTATCCTGAAAAATAATCGATTCAGGACAAAAACCATGGAACAATTTTTAGACTTTCTGAAAAGGTCTTAAGTTTGCATCTCTACCCCTTCTGTTGACCTTTTTAATCAGGAGCAATCGTTATGTTTGAGGAATTAGATGTACTGAGGAAAAGGATGGGTATAATTCTGGCATACAGATAATAGATTCTATCTATTGCCTCATGACATTTAATCTTAGGGATAGGGTGGGCACCCCTCACTAAAGGTGAAGAAAGGTATAGATGATAAACAAATTGATAGGCAACGCCTCTTATTGT
>JASEHA010000421.1 GCA_030018795.1 bacterium | reverse complement strand
TGGAAGAGGGTAAGACATGATGAAAAAGGCTGCTACTTGTTGATTCCGAATTGTTCTAACGGAATGGCAGGAGAATGGTTACAACGCTCTCGCAAGGTTTGAGACATCCCAATTACAGAAAATATTTTTCTATATCTGTACCAAAATCATCTATTGCCTTGTTCTCCTCATCTGCCATGAATCCAATATCTTCTGCCACTATATCCAATCCATTTGTTTTTTCAGGCATACGTATAAAAATCAAGGCAAAAATTACAATTGCAAGAGCTATTGCTGACGTAGCCAAAAGAGGCTTACGGATGAACAAAAATTCTCTTATCCGCTCTAACCCATGTTCGAACAAACTACCTGACTGCAGCGACCTCTGCTCTGCAGTAATTTTTTCGCAAATACCCTCCCAAACCCTTGCTGGCGGCTCAATATGCTTTGTTTTTGCAAAAGATACTCTTGCCGTTTGAATCTCCTGTTCAAACTTCCTGCAATGAATACAGTTATCCATATGTTGCTGTATACTGTTAAGAATCCCCTGTTCCAATTCTCTATCTAAATAATCGGTCATCAATAATCTTTGTATCTTTTTACAATTCATTTTTAACCAGCTCCCTTCCTGCCATAAGAGCCTCACGTGCCCGTTTCAATCGGGAACGCACAGTATTTACAGGAATTTTCAAGATACCTGCAATTTCCTGATAGCTTAGCCCCTCCATCTCCCGTAAGATCAAACATACGCGATGAGCAGGCTTCAATGCCTTTAACAACAAATCAACCTGTGCAGACTCTTCTTGCTTAATAATATCATCTAAATCTTTCCTGTCATCACCTTTAGTTAATATTACTGTCTCAAAATCTACTCTTTTTGATTCTTTTTTCATGGATGAATGATAATAATTTATGGCTGTATTTACAGCTATCCGACAGACCCACGTCTTAAAAGACGAACAAAATCTAAAGGTTTTCAGCTTATGGTATATCTTCATAAAAGTATCCTGAGTAATCTCTTCTGCATCATGGCTATTATGTGTAATTCTCAATGAAACATTATAGACAAAACTACTGAACTTCTTATATATCTGCTCAAACGACTCTATATCACCACTTCCAGCTCGGGTTAATATCTCTGTAGAAATCTCACTCATTTAGCACTCCAAATTCAGCCTAAATACCTTATTTTAGACAATAAAACGGCTAAAAAAGTTCCATATTTCGACTCTTTCTCAATGACCACATTTTTTTAAAACAATTTCAGCAGTGTCTCATTATATACCCTGTTCTGTAATCCTGAGAATCCCCCGTACATTGTCCCATGAGATGTCAGCATCAGCATCTACAACCTGTTTCAGCCCAAGTTCGCGATTCAAAAAGTTAAATTATTGACTATCAAGAGGTTATGAATTT
>JASEHA010000420.1 GCA_030018795.1 bacterium | reverse complement strand
ATGTGGAGGATTGAGTGAAACTTCGTTTCACTCATCTATTTTTGATTATCGTAGGCTAAAAAACTTGACTCGCCCCCTTGAACCGTTTCTGAGTTTTAAGTTTTTGCAAAACCAATCTTTATTGAATATCAGTCAGGGACAATCACATGACCACTCCCAACAACAGAGGTGTTACCTTGAATCTTTTCGTTACCTATCAAATAGAGGCATCTTGTGAAACCATACAGGAAATAGCCGATGATATTTGTATTGAACAGACTGTTGAGGTAGTAAGGCAGCTGGCTCAGGATAGCTGGATACAGGAGAATATCTTGGGCAGGGCAGAGGAGATATCCTTGATAGAGACAACACACCATCCCTCGTCTAATAATATCTACAAGGTTATTATCAGCTATCCGGACAAAATCATCGATTACCAGTTGCCGCAGCTATTGAGTGTGATATATGGGAACATATCCCTTAAGTCTGGCATAAGGGTGGTTGGGCTTGAGTTTTCCAGTGACTTTCTATCCCATTTTTCTGGTCCTGGTTTTGGTGTAGATGGTATCAGGCAGCTCATTGCTGTAGAAAATCGTCCATTATTGGCTACAGCCCTTAAGCCTATGGGGAAAACGTCGCAAGAACTGGCAGGGTTGGCATACAAGCTTGCTCTGGGCGGCATAGATATTATCAAGGATGACCATGGTCTGGTTGATCATAGCTTTTGTCCGTTTAAGGAAAGGGTGCAGGAATGCCTTTCTGCTATAAGTAAAGCAGAGGGAAAGACAGGCAAAAGGGTGCTCTATTTTCCCAATATTACTGACAGCTATGAGAAGATGTGGGAACATGCTCAATGGGCAAAGGATCTGGGGGTTGGTGGTTTTCTTGTCTCACCACTGATTGTTGGATTGGATACGATGCGGTATCTGGCAGATAATCTTGGTTTGCCTATAATGGCTCATCCAGCACTAATGGGGACATTGTTTTCTGGTATTTCGGCAGAGATTGTCCTGGGTGACTTGATGCGTCTGGCTGGAGCAGACATGGTCGTCTACCCAAACTATGGTGGAAGGTTTCCATTTACTGAAGAGATTTGTCAAAAGATAGGGCATGCCTTAAAAAAGGGAATGGGAAGGCTGAAAACTGCCTTTCCTGTTCCAGCCGGTGGGATTGATGTTAAAAGTATCAAGATATTGAAACAGTTCTATGGGAATGATGCTGTGTTCTTGATTGGCTCCAGTTTGTATGTTTGCTCAAGTAATCTGGCTGCAAGCGTTGAGGATTGTATTCAGGCAATGCTGGAAATATAAGGGTGATATTGGAGTTCGTAATGACCGCATGAATGCGGTTACTGCAAACAACACTCTATTGTCGTGTCAACCATCAATTGTCGTATAGTAGGGGCAAAAGTGTGCTTCTCTGGCAGCCTGATGACTGGTGCCCTG
>JASEHA010000041.1:12250-12490 GCA_030018795.1 bacterium | reverse complement strand
GCTTGATTACCCGAGGCAGGGATGATATTCTGCCTACGGGTAGAAACTTCTACTCCCTTGACCCGCATCGAATTCCCACAAAAGCAGCATGGAAGGTGGGACAAAAACTGGCTGGGGCTGTGATTGAGAAGCATAAGCAGGAGGAGGGCAGACTTCCTGAGAATGTGGCTATTTACTGGCAGTGCAATGATATTATGTGGGCTGATGGTGAAGGGATGGCACAGATATTTTATCTGCTGG
>JASEHA010000041.1:0-12240 GCA_030018795.1 bacterium | reverse complement strand
ACAAACATGTCTATACTGCCTTTAGATGGTATCTACCAAATTTATTGGCATGATATTTGGATGCGTTTGACATGGGCTTACCCACACGATTTGTTAAAGAACCTATTTTATCTGCTGGGTGTAAGGCCTGTTTGGCATCCAAACGGAAGGGTAAAGGGATTTGAGATTATTCCCCTGCCGGAGTTAGGACGGCCAAGAATTGATGTTACTCGATGTTCAAGTTTTTTAACCTACGATAGTCAAAAATAGATGAGTGAAACGAAGTTTCACTCAGGTCCTACCCACATTACGAATTGAATGCATCAAGTAGTACACAATAAGAGACATTACAATCAGTTTCCCATCGAATCCCATTTTTTTCGCCTTTTCGCCTTTTCGCCTTTTCGTCTTCTCTCCTCCTTGCTTGGTCACCAGTAAAAACTTGAACATCGAGTATAACGCTATTGATTTTAACGATTGCTGTCCCTATTTTCCCGAATCTTTTCTGTCAGGCCGGATGAAACAAGGATGTCTTTATCTGTAACAATAATACCTTCCACCTGTTCCAGATCTTCAATAATATCCATACCTGCCTTTTGACCAAGAACAAAAACAGCGGTTGAAAGAATATTAGCGATAAAAGCAGATGGGGTAATTATTGTTACCGATACACACCCATTGGAGACTGGATACCCGCTTTGCGGGTCAAGGATATGGTGGTATCTCTGGCCATCAGAGATAAAATAGTGTTCATAATCTCCAGAGGTAGCAACAGCCATGTCGTGAAGCTTTAATGTAGTCAGGATATTATTCTTAGATTTTGGATGTCTGATGCCAACCTTCCATGAAAATCCCCACGGATTCGTGCCCATAGTCTTAATATTACCACCAAGGTTTATTAGAAAATTATGAAAACCTGCATCTGTAAGAACCTTAGCTGCTTCCTCAACAGCATATCCCTTATTCACGCTATTTAGATTAATCTTCATCCCCTTTCTGCCAAAAAGCACCTGCCTTTTATTAATATCGAATTTTACATCCTCATACCCTACCAACAAAGCACTATCTATTATCTTTATCCTTGGTGGCGGGACAGTATTTGAACCAAAATCCCATAATTTGGAAAGACTGCCAATACTAACATCAAATGCCCCATCTGTAATCTTGGAATACTTTAATGATTCCTTTAACATCTCACACATCTCATAAGATACATCAACCAAAGATTTATCTGCTTGTTGATTTATTCTGGAAAGCTCACTTTTTGGATCACGAAAGCTTGTAATCTCTTCTACTTTCTTCATCCGATTAAAGGCAGCATCTATTGCCTTCTTTGCCTTTTTCTTTTCACCGCCAACCACCTTGATCTCTGCAATGGTATCCATCAAGAGACAATTATCATAACAAATCCTTTGCTGCCCTATACAACCAGATAAACAAGCTATTATGCCTATGAGTATAATTTTTTGTCGAGTAAACATTTTTAACATCCTTTTATTCTGCAACAAGCAAGATACTATTCATCCCACTTTAGATTAGGTTTAACACTTAAAGATAGATCAGCCATCTTGCCTGTATTATATTTATGAAAGCCTAACCCGGCTACCATCGCTGCATTATCTGTACATAATACAGGTGAAGGGATGTAAAGGCTTATCCCTTTGCCAGCTGTCTTTTCATTTAACTGATCCCTTAATCTGGAGTTAGCCGCTACCCCGCCGCCGATGATAATGGAAACGGCTGAAGTATCCTTAACCGCATTCATTACCTTGTTTGTTAAGGCATCTATGGCTGCCTCCTGAAAGCTGGCAACAATATCATTAAGAGGGGGCACCTCTGTCAGAGGGAGCCCTCCTGCCAGAGAAAGCCCATCTGTCGAAGATAATCGATGCTCTGCATTCCTTGTATAATTAATTACTGCAGTCTTTAATCCGCTATAGCTGAAATCATACTTGCCACGTTTCATGACCGCCCTTGGAAATCTTATTGCCTCTTTGTTGCCTGATTTAGCCAGTTGGTCAATAATTGGTCCGCCTGGATACCCAAGCCCAAGCCATTTGGCTACCTTATCGTATGCTTCTCCAACAGCATCATCCTTTGTCCTGCCAAGTGGTTCGTAAACCCCTAATGCCTTGACCAATACCATCTCTGTATGCCCCCCTGAAACAAGTAAGGCAATGGCTGGCAGATTAATCTGTGGATGCTCAAGATAAACAGCATAGATATGTGCTTCAAGGTGATTTATTGGAATTAGTGGAAGTTCCCTTCCATAAGCCAATGCCTTGGCAAATGATATTCCTATTAACAAAGCCCCGACCAGCCCTGGTCCATATGTAACAGCAATGGCTTCAATATCATTTAATGTGATTTTCGCATCATTAATGGCTGATTCAACTACCTGGTTGATTACCTCGATATGTTTTCTTGAGGCAATCTCCGGGACAATACCGCCATATTGAGCATGAATCTTGACCTGAGAGGAAATAACGTTTGAACAGATATGCCTGCCATCCCTAACAACAGCTACTGCTGTTTCATCACATGAGGTTTCAATTCCAAGGACTAACAATTTTTTGTCCAACTTTTCTCCAACGCTCAATCTGGAAGCTTGAGTTACATTTTTACGACTTATACCTTGTTCCGCTGGGTGTATCCTCAAGAACGATATCCAATGCCTTTAACCTATCCCGAATGGTATCAGATAGAAGAAAGTTTTTTGTTTCTCTGGCAGTCTGCCGCAGGTCAATGATGAGCTGCAAGAGGCTGTCAACCAGGGTATCTTTACTGTCATGTCCCTGCATCAAGCCCTGTCTCTGCACCTTGATCCCCAGCACATTTTCAGCCAATTGAGTAAGCAGGCAGGCTGAATGCTTCAAGAATGGCCTGTATTGTTCTTGAATCGATTTGTTGGCAACAAGTATTGAAATGAGCTTATTGGTTGCTGTAATAAGCTCATGTATGGCAGCCAGTGCCTCTGGAAAGTTAAAGTCATCGTCCATGGCTGTCCTGAAACGATCCTCAGTTTTCAGTATCTCCTCAACACATTCATCTGCCGCTGGATGATAGTGAGCTTGCTTGGTAATCATACCTGCAGGCTCAAAACATCCCATCTCTTTCAGTTTATCTGTAAGGTTATAGACTCTCTCTAAGCTTGCCCTTGTCATCTCCAGCTTATCTGAGCTAAAATCTATTGGTGAACGATAATGGGTGGTTAACAAGAATAGCCTGACTACCTGCGGATGATATTGAGCAATTGCCTCTTTGAGGACAAAGAAATTGTTGAGTGATTTCGACATCTTTTCTTTGTTTACAGTAACAAACCCATTATGAATCCAATATCTGGCAAATGGTTTTCCTGTATAGCCTTCAGACTGGGCTATCTCATTTTCATGATGAGGGAATACCAGATCCTGTCCGCCACCATGAATATCAATAGTCTCTCCCAGATGCTTTATTGCCATAGCCGAGCATTCAATATGCCAGCCAGGACGACCCTTGCCCCAGGGGCTGTCCCATGAAGGCTCACCGGGCCTGGCATCCTTCCACAGGGCAAAATCAGCCGGGTGTCTTTTGCATTCATCCACCTCAACCCTTGCCCCAGCCAGTAAATCCTCAACCCTTCTGCCAGAAAGCCTGCCATACTTAAGGAAACAGGAAACCTCAAAATAAACGCTCCCTTCAAGCACATAGGCATATCCTTTATCTATTAATCCCTGAACAATCGCAATTATCTCACTGATATGCTCAGTAACCAATGGATACACATCTGCCCTTTTTATCCCTAACGCATCCATACAGTCAAAGTATTCATCCATGTATCTTTTTGAAAGCTCAAAGGGAGATATATTCGTTGTCCTTGCTCGGTCTATTATTTTATCATCAATATCTGTAAAGTTTTGGACATAGTTGACATCATACCCGCTATACTCAAGATACCTTCTGATAACATCAAAGGCGACATAGCAGCGGGCATGTCCAATATGACAGGAATCATAAGGGGTAATTCCACAAACATACATCTTTACCTTGTCTATTATTAAAGGCTGGAAGGTTTCCTTTGTTCTGGTAAGGGTATTGTGAATTTTCAAGCTCATCCCTCTTGCTCCGTCTCTTTCAGCACATCCTTTATCTGCTGAATAAGGTTCTCCATGGCAATCAGTTTTGGGATATGGCGGCAGGCACCTACTTGAGTTGCCCTTTCCACATCATGGATATCGCACCTGACGCTAAACATAATCACTGGGATTTGTTCGGTCTCTTTTCTCATCTTCAATCGCTGACAAACCTCAAACCCATCCATACCCGGCATAAGAACATCAAGCAGGATAACATCCGGGGTTAATGAATTAAGTTTTTCAAACATCTCATATCCGCTTAAGACAGTGGACACATCAAACTCCTCTGCCTGAAAAGCAGCCTCAATCACCCTTAATATCCCTGGATCATCATCAACACATAATATCTTTTTCATAATTTCACTCCTTTTGTTTTAGCAGTTAGTAGTTAGTAAGTAGTATCTGTCGATACCTACTACCTACTGTCCATTCCCCATTGCAGCCAATGCTGCAGTTGCAGTCGGATCCCCTGGAGACAATTCGAGTACCTTGCGGTATATTTGTCGTGCCTCATCTAATTTACCTATCTTCTGATAAGACATGCCCAGACCATAATAGGCTGATAGATTATTTGGCTTAAGCGAAAGTGATCTATTGAATTCAATTATTGCCTTTCGATAGTCCTGCATACTTCCATATACTGCCCCAAGGTTATACCTTGCATCTCCATCAGACGGATTAATATTTACCATCTGGCGGAAATCAGACAATGCCTCTGGCATTTTTCCAAGATTCAGGTATGTATTCCCACGATTGCTATAAGCCATAGCATACATCTTTATGGTTTCCAATCCCCTGCGATCATGAATTTCCTCCTTAATCCCCCGCAGATACCTGAACTTCCCCCCTTGAGTTTGTGCTGCGATTGTTTCTGGCAAAGCATCTTTGGGTAGAACCAGATTCAGGATACCTATTGGAGCAAGGGTATATCGTTTGGAAATAGACTCTATAAAATAAGAGTATACTGGATTAATCGCAAGATTTTTCTCTACAAGATTAACCAGCCTTGTTCGGCTGACATCATCCAATCCATCAGAGACAGAAGAGGTAACCACCGCTGCCTTCTCAGGAGGGAGGATAATATACGGATGGTTTCGTTTGTTTTCATCCAGATGCCATTTATTCTGCAGCAGGATGAGATTGAACAGGGATACATCTGTCCTGCGATTTTCAATCCTTTGATGATACCATAATGGGAATAAATCATCATCCCCCTTGGTAATAACCATAGCATTCTTCTTTAATGGGTCCAGCATGTTTAATCCCATGTCATAGGCTAAGTAATATTTATTACGGTTGTTATGAGAGTAGTGGGATAAAAATGGGATGATGAGCAGTATCAAAAATATCCCAGGAATAACAAACTTAGGGATAATAAAACAAGATTTAGGGAAGGGATGTTTTTTCTTCCTCTGTTGTTCCTCTAAGAGGTTGTATCCTCGTCTCATGATGTTGATTAATCCAATAACACCATATCCAATCCATATAGAAATAATCATGTATGAGGGGATATAATAATCCTCAATATTCGGAATAGTATAACGAACAGAGTAGCAGATGTCAGCAATAATAACAATTAACAGAAAGATGAAAAAGTGCCGATTGGTCATAAAGATAATTATTGCCCCAAAGATACCAATCAGAAGAAAGATGATGGTAAACTGTTTTGGAAAAAATTGCAGATGATTCATAAGATTGGTGAGCAGTGTTTCGGCAGAGAAAAACCCCTTATATGCCGCAGCACTGATGTGGCTGATAAACCGCTCCAGGGTTGATGGATCGCCCCAATTGGCTGCAGGATGGGCTGCTGCTCGCAAGGGTAGATACAGATAAAGAACAAGCGGGATAAAGGAGATAGCCGCTGCTTTTAGCAGGGTATTCCTCTTTATCCTCTTAATATCACCCCAATTGGCTACCAGTAAAAAGTAGATTGCAGCTGGTACAATAAATACGGTCTGAAGATGATGGGTAAAACTCAGTCCCAGAATAAGGACAAAGGCATATAGTGTCCGATTGGTATGATTATGATTATATCCATATTTGGGATCACGGATTATCTCCTGCCATTTCAGAAGGATAAAGATTAAAACAGCCATGAAAAAAGCATTGAGTGTATATTTTTCGGCAATAACTGCCTGTTCCCAGAATGTGCCTGTTAAGGCTAATATCAATCCAGCAATGATTGCCGCAATTATTTGCGATGTTGTCTTAACAACAATAAAATATATGACCAATACTGCCAGGGCAGCAAATACAGCAGACATAATGTTTAATCTATAGGCAATATTCCCCATAGATATAAAGGAAAATAGCTTGCCAAACAGACAATACAATGGGTAGCCTGGTGGGTGCGGAATACCAAGTGAATAAACCGCAGTGATCATATCACCGCTATCATGAAATCCTACGGTTGGGGTCAGGGTATGGAGGTATAAACCAAGGGTGCAGAGGAATAAAATCAATCCAATGTATAATTGCTGCGTATTTAATGGAGAAAAGATTGGACGGGTACTCAAGAGGAATATGGATGTCTGTGGACCAGGAGCTTTGCCCTGATTCAATCGCAGGGTAGACATCTTGTTCCGTACATATTGTTCGTTTTGCCCGAGCCGTCTGGCTATACTTGCAACAGACATCTTCTGGTAGTTTTCTCGTATGAATTGTACTTCCCTTTTTACCTGTTCGGTTTTTTCAGTTTTGTTCAACACTGCACGCCCACCTTTTTAGCAGTAGCCCAACATTCTATGTTGGTATTTTTATCAGCATGAAATATCGCAATTACAACCAAGATAGAATCTTAGGCTGCATCTATCCTATTTACTTGCCGATTTCAGGATTAACTAATAGATAACAACTCATCCTTTTAGTTAATGGCTAACAGCTAATTGCTTTCTTTACCTCTTCCACAGTCTTCTTCACCGCATCAACCGATCTATCAAAGGCTTGTTTCTCTGCACCTGTAAGCCTGATTTCAATGATCTTCTCTACTCCGTTTGCCCCAAGGATTACCGGCACACCAACAAAATATCCATTAACCCCATATTCAGACTCAAGCAAAACGCAGCAGGGCAAGATCTTTTTCTTATCAAAGACTATTGATTCAATCATCTCTACCGCACTCCATGCTGGAGAAACAAAGGCAGAACCTGTTCCCATCAAGCCTACCACCTCTGCCCCGGCATTACGAACCCTTTCCTCAATTCTGTCAAGCAAATCGCCTGGCAGAAGCTCTTCTACAGGGATACCGGCTATCTGACAGCAGCTTCTTACAGGCACCATGGTATTACCATGACCGCCAAGAACCATAGCACTAACGTTTTCTACAGATACCCCTGCTGCCTCAGCCACAAAATACCTGTATCTGGCTGAGTCAAGCACCCCGGCCATACCAATAAGCCTATTTTTGGGGATATTTAACCTCTGAAACAATCGGAATACAATTGCATCCAATGGATTAGCCACAGAGATAACGATTGCATCTGGGCAATAGCTGCAAATAGCCTCAGCTACCGTATCTGTAATCTGTAGATTTTTGGATAGTAATTCCTCTCTGGTAGGTATGCTGCCATCAGGTCTAACCGTTCGCGGCACACCAGCAGTATTTATCACAATCTGGGCATCCCTGATAACCTCATAGGATTTACTGCCATTAATGGTTATATCTGCATTGATTACAGGAATCCCCTCAGCAATATCAAGGCATTTACCCATGGCCATATCAGGAGGCTTTACATCCACCAAGCCTATAGAACGAGACAGCCTGCGTTTTACTATCTCTTGAACAATCACACCGCCAATATTTCCCCCGCCAATAATACCTATTCTGTTTAACATATTACTTCCTCTTTTTTTCCCCACATTCACAGACAGGGATGTCTGTGCTACCTCTATAAAAACTTTCTGGTAATAATAACCAATGGAGACATGGTCATTATCTTTCTGGCTATATTCGGGTATTTGGCAATAAATTTCAACTCACTTACAGTCAGCGGCTTTTGGGTATGCACATTAGCATAGCGGACGAGTTCTAATATTTTGTGTGCCTCATCCTCATTCTTGAATTCTATCTCTAATTTTTCATAGACATTTCTGAACCCCTTAATTCCGCTGTATTCGCCGGCTGTAATCTGCCTGCCCGTTTCAATTATCTCAGACTCTCCACGGCCAAGCTCCTCAAAATCATATAATTCATAGTTTCGTCTATCCTTCAGGGCACCATCTGCATGGATACCAGACTCATGAGCAAAGGCATTTGCCCCTACTCCTACCTGATTAATCGGAATAGGCACCCCAAAGGCATAGGAGGCATATGTTGAGACCTTCCATACATCTGAGAGATTTACCCGTTCATCAAGGATGTATTTAGTATTCTCAAACCCGCTTGAATACTTTAAGGCAAGGATTACACCTACAAGGTCAGCATTGCCTGCCCTTTCTCCCATCCCATTTATGGTTACATTGATATAGGCATCAACCCCAGCATCAATAGCCCCCTTTGCTCCAGCCACAGAACAGGCTACAGCCATCCCTAAGTCATTATGGTAATGCATCTCTATGGGAATCTGGACTGCACTGGCTAATTGAAATATCCTTTCATAAGAAGTGAATGGATCCTCATAGCCCAGGGTATCACAATACCTTATCCTATCTGCCCCATTTTCCTTAGCAGCCTGAGCAAACTCTATCAAAAACTCTATATCTGTTCTTGATGCATCCTCAGCATTAACGCCAACGGTTTTCATGCCGCTACCCTTTGCCTTTTTTAAGGCACCAACCATTTTATCAATAAGATTGGGCTTACTAGGATCATCCTTAGGGCTTCTTACCATGCGGTCGCCAAACTTACCCTTAGTCATCTGGACAGATGTAGACATAGAAATATTCAGATGTTTTACATTTGTCTGCTGCAGGGTATAATCAATATCCTCTGTTACTGCCCGACACCAGCCGCTCAGGATCATAGGGTTGATTACCCCCATCTCTGCCAACTCAACATTTGCATTTAAGTAATTCTCCTCATGATGAGTCACCGGAAATCCAAACTCGCTCTGGTAGATACCCATATCATTAAAGTAGACATTTAACATGGTCTTTTGTAATTTTGCCAGACCCAGTCTGGATGTCTGCACCCCATCCCGATTGGTCACATCAAGCAGGTAAATCTTGTTCTTCCCTTGCTCATTCTTTTGTTCATCACTTGAAACATTTTTTTTGGACATATTCATCTCTCCTTTTATTAAATTATAAATAGGATACCATACATTAGGCTATTATGTCAATATATTTTTTGATATGACTGAATATTCGTCAATACAACGGAAGTATTCTAATACTATCAATGTAGTATAATGGCAGAAATTTTTCGGACCAGTAGTTAAGATACATTATGTGGTATGCTAATGTATGGTAAAAAGGATATCCGAAAAATGAGGAAAAGTTTATAGTGTCGCGTCAACCCTCAATTGTCGGATAGCTTATAATGTAGCTGCAGGGGGCTTGCCCCTGCCTTTTCCTAATGTAGAGACGATATACTACATGCGACCCTGAATCTTGGAATTAACCACACCGATGACCTGCCCCTGCCGATTAAAAAGAGGTCCACCGCTATTGCCAAAATTAACCGGAAGGTTTAGCTGAAATAGCTTCAGATTGTCTTGATTTACCCTGCATACAGAGCTGATGATCCCGGTTGTGACTGAATTGCTCAATGATTTTGGGGCAACATTCATCTGCTTTGGGATTGGATTGCCAATGGTGATAACAAAATCACCTGCTCGAACAATGGCTGGATCTCCTATTTTAAGCGAAGGAAGGTTGTGTGCCTTAATCTTAAGAAGACAGAGATCGGCTTGTTTATTGGCTTTGACTATTCTTGCATCATACTCTGTGCCATCCTTTAAGATAACCTTAATGTCTCTTATCCCATCAATTATATGGTAACAGGTGAGGATATAGCCATTACTCTCAATAATAAACCCTGAGCCTAATTGCCAGTTGTGGGTAACAATGAGCCTGCCTGGCTCAAACCTCTGGGTAACTGTTTCCCCCTTGACAATAACCACCGAAGGGCTGAGCTGTTCAATCATATCTGCAAGTGAAACTGTAGTTGGTGTGGCTTCAGCCAGTAATGGGGTGATTAACAGCAATAGCAAACATAGATGATTAATCGATAATTTCTGTTGCAATATATTGCCTCATGATAGGCTAAAGGCTGTTAGGACACTTCTCCTTCAGCCTTCAGCCTTATAGTTCGCATAACTTCCTCCACCCTGTCCATGTCAAGGGTAGTATTCTTGCAAGGTCCCTCTGGTCTCTGGTTAAGTATCCCTATTACAGGAAGCGGATATACATCATTAATACCGGATTCAAGTTCACGTTCACAGCCAACAGCAATGATTAACCCTGGCTGGTATTCCTTGATTATTGCTCGTGCAAGTGTGCCGCCAGGGGCAACAGAAAGCCTGATATGGCGTTTCTCTGATAAATCGATCAAGTCCTTAATAATGCACTTGCCGCATCTTCGGCAGTTTTTGACTCGAGCCGTAATCTTAAATTCACAATCATAATTCTGGAGGCAGTGTGGAATCAGTAGAAGCAGGTGCTCCTCCTTAAGACCTGAGGAGATACTGGTTAGTACCAATCGATTGTTTATCTGGATAAACCACTGACAGATCCTGTCTTGAGGTAGCCTCAATAAGCGGGCAAAGACAAGTATGATTGAAAACAAGATGTTAACAAATAATCGCATCCTATCACCTGCACACTGATGGGTTATAATCTACCAGATTATTATAGCATGGATGTTTGCTTTTTGCAAGGAATTTACCGTGTTTCTGTGGTGAATTAGATTGTGAAAATCTCTTGCTTTTTGTCCTATCTTGTGCTATCATTATTTGTAGAGGCGAAAAATGTTGCGTCTCTATAATCAAGCCTCAGCAATCAGGTTAATCATCATGAAGTTTCTTATTACTGGAGCAAATGGTCAGCTTGCAAGGGAATTTTTGGGAGCATTGACAGATTATCAGGTAGAAGCATTGAACAGAAATCAGTTGGATGTATCAGATATGCAGGCTGTTTCAGATGTCATCTCTTCCTATAAACCAGATATTGTCCTGAACTGTTCTGCTTACAATCTGGTGGATAGGGCTGAAGATGATATTGATGCTGCCTTGCGGGTGAATGCGGATGGGGTTAAAAACTTAGCCTCTGTTAGTAAGAAATATCATAGCCTGCTTGTTCACTACAGCACAGATTATGTGTTCGACGGGACAAAGAATGATTTTTATACTGAGGATGATGTCCCAAACCCTATCAATAATTATGGGAAGAGTAAGCTTGCTGGCGAGAAGGTATTGCTTGAGGAAACAGATAATTTCTTACTGTTTAGAACAAGCTGGGTGTTTGGTCAGGGAAAGCAGAATTTTCTTTATAAGCTGGCAGAATGGGCAAAAACAAACAGGGTATTAAGAATAGTCTATGATCAGTTATCTATTCCCACCTGTACTGAGGATATTGTCCGAGTTACTATGCTGGCCATAAAGAATGGGTTAAAAGGGATGTATCATCTGACTAACAGCGGATATGCCTCAAGGTATGAGGTGGCAAGATATATTCTGGAACGTCTTGGCATGGATAATTTGGTCCTGCCTGTGTCCTCAGATTATTTCCCTGTTGCAGCTAAAAGGCCTTTCTTCTCAGCATTATCTAATGGCAGGCTCTCAAAAGAGCTGGGGATCAGTATCCCGGAGTGGAGGGATGGGATTGATAGGTTTGTTAGTAAAATGTAGGTATTAATGCTCAAGCTGGAAGCTTGAGTTACATTGATAAAGGAGGTAATCATGAACAAAAAGTTATTGATAACAGGCGGGGCAGGTTTCATAGGGAGTGAGTTTGTAAGACAGGGGGTGCAGCGGGGCTATGAAATCGCAGTTATAGACAATCTTACCTATGCTGGGGATCAGTTAAGGATAAAGAGCGTAGAAAAAAATATCAGCCTTTACAAAACAGATATAACCAATAGGGAGTTTGTGGAACATATTTTTGATAAAGAAAAGCCGCAGGTAGTGGTTCATATGGCAGCAGAAAGCCATGTTGACAGAAGTATTATCGATGCAACACCCTTTATAGAAACCAATATCAAGGGGAC
>JASEHA010000419.1 GCA_030018795.1 bacterium | reverse complement strand
ACCATCACAGTACCACACTTTGGGCAACAAAAAGGACTGTTTTCGTTTTTAGCCGCAGGCTCCTCTTTCTGAGTAGTGCGACTACAAGTAGTGCGACTACAAGATGCTGTAACACCAAGAAGAGCTTTTGCTTTATTTAGCAGATGTCGATTGTTTCAGACTCCATATTCCGTAGTATCTTACTTTTATGAACCTATCTGGCAAAACATGCTGCAGGAAACGTCTGATAAATTCTTCAGCTGGTATAGTCTGTATTTTGAGTTTACTTGTATCTGATTCCTTGTACTGGAAGGCAACCATTCCTTTCTCTAATTTCAAGATACGTCTATTGCTAATAGCAACCCGGAAAATATAAGGTGCCAGGTACTTGAAGGCGTGTGTTCCCTATCCAACTGGTTTACTGTGAACAACCCAATTCTCTCTCCATGTTTCTGCAGGGACAGCATTAAACAGGCTGGTCTTTTTCAATTCATCCCGGAATTTTGCCCGGAAGATGATTGAAAGAGCCTTGACCGGTACAAAGAAGTTGTTCTTTGTAGGCAGCCATTTATCATCAGTAGAGAGCCCGCCACCAGGTATGATGTAATGGACATGTGGGTGATACATTAAGCCTCGTGTCCAATGAGTCGAAGGTTAATCCCGGCTTCTAAAAGATGAGTGGCATAAGAGTGTCTCAGGGTATGAACCGAGGCACGCTTATTACTACCGGTTTCTTTTAACCCAGCCCTAAATGCACCTTGAACACTGCTTTTTGGCATCGGTTCATTGGCAGTTGACATCCCAATACCACCACGTCCTGGAGCAGGAAATATCCAGACAGGATTGCGATGAGTTTTCCAGTATTCTCGCAGAATATCGAGAGTCCTTTGAGGAAGGGGAACATATCTGTCCTTGTTGCCTTTTCCACCACGCACATGAATTAGCATTCTGGCAGAGTCAATGTCCTCCTGTCTGAAGGTTAGTGCCCTCCTGTAACCTTAAGCCCACAAGAATAAATGGTTTGCAGACAAACCCAATATCTCATAAGCCGGATATTTTTCAATATATTCCGGATTTCTTCCTGGCTCAATATGACCGGAAGTTTCTTTTCCCTTTGAGCACGGACAAAGGTCAATGTTGACCACTTGACCTTTAACGTCTGCTCATAGAAAAACTTGGATAACCACAAAGAGCAATGGTGCTGGTAGCTCTGGAGTACTTCTTTACATTTTTGATGTAAAGAAAATAGTTGCGTAGTTCTTCTTCACTGATTTTGTCTGGTGACTTGCTGTAATGTTCGGCAAGTTGATGCACTGCCCGAACATACATCTCCTGTGTCCTCTCTGACATCCCCCTTAGCTGCAAATCTTCGGTCATGCGTTGACGAAGCTTAGTCATAATAACATACCTCCTATAATTGATATTTACATCAAAAGAATGATGCTTGATTGACTTACATTATACCAAAAAGATTGCATATGTGACTACTAA
>JASEHA010000418.1 GCA_030018795.1 bacterium | reverse complement strand
CTGCTTTTATAGAAAAGTCAGAAGACCATTTGAGCCTTCGCATGGAAGGACAAGCCCATCCAACATATTATGATATTGGTCTTGACCACTCAATCCTGTCATTACCGCTCTATCCTCCACACTATCCGCATCTGACAGCGGTTAAACGCGAGATAGAAAGCTGGCAATTTTTTTATTTTGAACCACGCGAGCGAATGCGTGCTGCAAATCCGACAAAAGAAGTTCGGCATATTGGTATGATGGGTGAAGAGCTGGCTGCCTATCTCCATACATTAAAAATGAATGAATATACAAAATCTCATTTTATTGCAATCGAACGAGCGGTTCATAGCATTATTCCAACTATTGATAGAATTGAAACAAGGATTGACGAAAAAAGCGGTGAGGTGGAATTGTCTGTTATTGAAAACAGCATTCCTATACCTTCCCGTTTGTTGTCAGAGGGAACCTTAAGAATACTTGGACTTCTTTCTATTAGCGGCGGCGAAGACAGCCCTTCGATTATCTGTTTTGAAGAGCCAGAAAATGGGGTGCATCCGCAACGGATAGCTATTGTTGCTGAATATCTAAAAAATGCTTCGCAAGATAACAGCCAGATTATTGTTACTACACATTCCCCTGTTTTGATTGATATGATTAATAATGACTCATTGTATGTTTGCAAGAAAAAAGATGGGAAGACTTTCATAGAACGGTTCGACCAGTATGAATTATTTCGTCCACATGGGATTAAATCTGGTTTGGATGAGGAACAGTCCCTGCCTTCTGAACGGATTTTACGAGGAGATATGGATGCATAACATCGTTATATTTTGTGAAGATTTTGGACATGAGAGCGTAATAAAGGCTCTCATTCTAAAGATTGCACCCTCTGGTTTTGTAAAGGTCAGAGCCTTGAGTGCCCGATATGGTAAGCCCAAAGCATTTAAGGAACTGGAAAAATATCTGAAAGAGGTAGAGAGAAAAACTGTGGTCAGTCCTGAAACTATTGTTGTGGCGATTGATGCAAATTGCCATGGATATGCTGATACCCGCAAGGAAATTGAGAAGAGGATATCAAGCAATATCAAGCATCTCATTCATTTTGTGTATGCTATTCCAGATCCGCATGTGGAACGATGGTTGTTAGTGGATTCCCATGCCTTTAAAGAGGTTTTTGGGAAAGGATGTCAGATGCCAAACCAGAAATGTGAGAAGGATCACTACAAAAAACTTTTGCGTGAAGAAATTAAACAGGCAGGTGGTAAATCGCTTATCGGCGGAATGGAACACGCTGAAGAAATTATTAAACATATGGACATCAAACGAGTTAAAACGCTTGATGACTCAATGAAAAAATTCATTGAAGATATGGAAGTTGTTTTTAAGGGATGGGACAAATAATATGCTTAAGATTTGTTATTCAATACTACTCATAATATTATCTATCATGCCGGCACAAGCCTCCACCTGCTATGAGGGTGCTCCTGGTGCATACCTGCGATGGGGTGCTGGGGCAAGGGATATGGCTATGGGCAAGGCATTTG
>JASEHA010000417.1 GCA_030018795.1 bacterium | reverse complement strand
CAGTCGGTCGCAATCTTTTTTCATCAAATATCAGTTTCTCACGGTGCTCTGGTGCTTGGTGTTCTGGTGACTGGTGCCCTCGATTGGTCACCAGTAAAAACTTGAACATCGAGTTTAAAGAATCACAAATTATGACGACTTAGAGTATATTTAGAGGTCTACACCACTTTAGCGATGTCTCTGTCTATGAAATAAGGTGTGAGACAAGCAGCGATATGTATAGATTATAATTAACTTGCTTCTGGCATAACATTTGCTATTATATTAAACAGTATGGGTGTAAAACAGCTTTTATTTTTAGGAGGTGGACAACATGAATAAGGGTATATTAGTCATTGTAGTCGTTATTAGCAGCTTGATAGCCTCGCTTGCACAGGCCTCAGATGTTCAACAAAAGGATGCGATGTTGGGCTTGAATGTGCCACAGGTTATTGAACTGGTAGGGGTTGATATGGAGGAAACGATTGTGCCTGGTCCTGAGGATTATGCACGAGACCTTGATATCTGGCGTGTAGTTAATGACCTTGGTGGAGGATGGAAGGCTGTCATTGCTGTGGAGGATGAGGACACTGCAAATCTTGAATTCATTCTTGTTACCAGATTTTTCATCTGCTGATAAGACTGCCTTGTCTGAAATGACAGGGCAGAGTTATTATGCAGGAGCGGGTCAATATCAGGGGCAAATCCAAACTCAAGCATTGCCTTTGAGTATTCCTTTGTCCCAGGGATTGGAGAAAATTCAACCAGCCTTACCCGGACACCCTGTCTGGCCACATAATGAATGCTCATCTCTATATCCTCATCCCTTTGTCCAGGCAAGCCGCACATCACATAAACCTCTATTTCCTGTGGGCTATATCCTGCCTCTTTAAGGTTTTGAATAGCCTGTTCAAACTCTAAATTGCATACCTTTCCACCTGTCTGAATCTGGATAGTATCAATGGATGTCTCAAGGCTCAGACGAATCGTTTTGAAGTTTGCTTTATAAAGCAAATCAGCCAGCCATCTGTCAATAAGTCTTATATGCAGCCCGTTTGGGGTATGGAAGTAACAGTTTAACCCTTTTCTCAACACCCCTTCAAGAATAATCCCAATATGTCGTTGTGCATTAACCAATAAGGCATCATCATAAAAGGCAATGTGTTTAACCCCAAATGCCTGAACATAATACTCGATCTCATCTATCACTGTTGACGGTTCTCTCTGAATAAATCCCTGCTGCAGTTACGAGGAGGCACAGTAGGTGCATTGATATGGGCAGCCAAAAGAGGTTACCATGGAAACATATTTTAGACAACGAAACAGGTTGTAGGCAGGATATATTTTTCCATCCATTGGGATTTCTGCCCTGTAATTGCATAGCTCTTTGATTAACTCCAGGCATTTCTCCTCGCCCTTACCCCTGACCACATAGTCTGCACCAGAATATTTGGAGGCATGTTCATAACAAATAGTAGCATATATCCCGCCCAGGACTATTGGTATTTCTCCAAAGTATTCCCTTAACCCAAGTTCGCGAAGGGAGGCTTTCAAACAGCCGATTAGCCGTTGTTTTTCA
>JASEHA010000416.1 GCA_030018795.1 bacterium | reverse complement strand
TGCTCAAGCCAGTAACCTGTTGAGTGGTCAGTTTTCCAAGTTTATTCCCGTTGAATCCATCAAATGTATTTGACCCAGCAAAGCTTAAACCACTGAGCAGCCTATTAGCACCGCTTATCTTCTGATTAGTGAATGGATCAGCACCAAATCCTATCATACTAATATTTCTGAAATCAGTTGCAAACCTTGCCATATCACCAGCAACCTTACCAGCCTTGATCAAGCCATCAACTGCCTTTACCTCTTTACCGAGTCTGGCTATATTGGCTACCTTGCTTGTACTTGAGGCTGCATTTGCCCAGCTGCCAAATCCGCCAAGCAGTCCAAGCCCTATATCTGCCCCACTCATCTTGTCATTGGTAATCAAATCCCTGCCAGCTAAGGCTGAAACAGCTGTGTATACCTGCCCTACTACCGGTATAAACTTAACCACTGCACTCAATAACCGTTGTAGTGTCTTATTCTTATACGTCTGTGTGTCATGATGCTCTATCCTTTCCAGACCATCATCAGTTGGAATAGAGGCCAATTCCTCATCTGTTATTGTTTGCACATTATTGCGGTCAAGCCCATACCCATCGTATGTTGCCGTTCCTTCTGGAACAGCCATCTTCCTGCCACACATGACCATATATACCGTCTCACCTGAACCCTTAACAAGGCTATTGTTTGCATATTTGATTTTTGGCAATGGGGCAGCCTCTGGAATCTTATCCATCTCATCCTTAGTAATACTGGCCGTATTGTTTTGAGACAAACCCATTGCATCAAAGGTTGTTTTATCAGGTATGAGCATCCTTGCCCCTGCCTGCATAAAATAGTATTTATCACCATCCTTTAACACAGTCCCATTGGAATATTTTATCTCAAGGGCTGGCTCCTGGCTTATCACAGGCAATTTATCACTGGAAACATTTACAATCTTAGCCCTATCTATCCCTAATGCCTCAAGTGTCTTTTTATCATCCCTTATCTCCCTGCCCAGACCAGAAGACACTAAATACAACCTGTTATCAGCCTTGAGTACCGTACCATTCGCATGCAATATCCTATCCAGATTCACTGACTCTAATATTGGTGCATTATTCTCTATGACTACATTGCCCTTATCATCTACAACCAATCTCTTTACATCTGGTATATCCTTTAATTCATTGTTCAGCACAGGAATGTTATTATTTACATCTGCTGTAACCCTTAATGCCCCTGCCCACTCCAGCTTTTCCCTGCCTGTAGACAGATCCTTGCCATCAAAATAGCTTCCAAACTTATTGCTTTCACCCCTATCATAGCTTACCTTTGATACATCCTCTGCCTGCATAAGCCGTTCTCCAACACAGATAGAATCAACCCATAACGTTCTGTCTGCAATAACATTATGAACCGTATCCGTATGGACAATGGTACGACTTGTCCCCTTCCACCATTTACCAACCTTTTCTGTCCAGGTATTTATTATAGTCTCTGTATCCTGATCATTTGAATAAACAACATCTATGGCATGTTTTCCATTACTTAAAGGCAATGTTATCGAATAATCAGCCCAATTATCTGTGACAAACCATTCCTTTGCT
>JASEHA010000415.1 GCA_030018795.1 bacterium | reverse complement strand
ACCCATCTATCTCATCTATCCGACAATTGAGAGTTGACACGACACTAGAGTAGCAGTCAAATTCTTTACTGGTGTTCTTTTGTTCTGGTGACTGGTGTACCTTTGCTCTGGTGTTGTTGCCAGTGATGTTAAAAACTTGAACATCGAGTTATAAGAATTATTAACTTCTATAATTAAAAAGAGAAGTAGATAAATAAAAGGAGGTTTAAAAATGGTTAAAAAAGTATTATTGTTTTTGGTAGTGGGGATTATTCTGAGTAGTTGTATGACAAGTTATGCTGATGATAGTAAGACGGAGGTAGATTATGCCAGTCTCACACAACAGGCGGTTTTAAAAGGCGATTGGGATAAGGTCATTGAATATGGTAAAGAATGGGTACAGGCAGAGGAAGAAAATCCTGTTGGGCACTTTGTCTTAAGCATTGCTTATTTTTATAAAGCTCGCTATCAGAAGCAAGAAACAGAACGGCGTCTTATCGAAGATGATGCCTCAAAGGAGGCAATTCTTGCATGGGCTAAAGGGTTAGTCAGGGATAATCCAGAAAATAAATATGCCAGATTGCTCTGCGGGGTTGCCTATTATCACAAAGGCAACTACGATCTGGCAATCAAAGACTTTAATCAGGCAATCAATCTTGACCCAAAATATGCCGATGCTTATTTTTATCGCGGGGTTGCCTATTATCACAAAGACGACTACGATCTGGCAATCAAAGACTATGCTCAGGTAATCGAGATTAACCCAGAATATGCCGATGCCTACCTTAACTGCGGGCTTGCTTATATTCATAACGGTAATGTTGAAAACAGTTTTTTTGATAGAACAGATACTTGTTCCTATAGTCCTAGAGCTGCTCATACAATAAATTTATTTTTGGGTCAGGAATATGCTATGAGTAAAGAAAGTTTTTCTAAGGCATTTCCATTAATTGGCTTAAATATCCAAAATAGACTATGGGCAAATGATCGGTTTAAGTCATCATGTAAAAAAGGATTTGTGAATGCAGGTACACTTATAGGTAACTTTAATTTGTGCAGTATAGTTGCAGGTAAAGGAACTATAAGTGAAACTGCCCAGAAGGCTCTGTGTTTTAATCTTGGGTTATTGTGGGAATTCTTGAAGGCTAAACCATTTTATTCATCTACACATACTGTAACACTTGGATTTCTTATTAAAGGGGGAGGCGTAAATGCTGAGAATGTTAAATCTAATATCTTGTGGCAATGGTTTGCAGGAGTCAGACTCTGGACAATACAAGACAAATTTGAGGGTGCTTATGTCGAATTAGGTGCTGGTGAAAGTCAAAATTTTCCAGAGAAACAACTGTGGCGATTGAAATGCAGTGGATTTTTGCCTCTTTATGAAACTAAAGCTACAACCAAAATGTTTGATAGTTGGTTTGCAGATTCAGATTTGAGTAGTAGGGGAGAAGACGAAATGAAAATTACTTTAGCTACAGCTATAGAGGTAGAGAAATTATTGGACATTTTTGACTTTATTAAACCTGCAAAGAAGTGAAGGATTAAAAATTAGCCCTGACAAGATAGGACAACTTAATCTATAAAAAGATGGTATTCTGAGGCTGTTAATACTGCCGCTATGTGGCT
>JASEHA010000414.1 GCA_030018795.1 bacterium | reverse complement strand
TAAATTAGCAGCATAAACCTGTGTGGTAAATTTCAACCGCACAGGTCGAATTTTTTTGCTCCCAATGGCTGGCAAAAGCTTTGGCAATTCTTTTTCTGTATCATCAACCCATTTCTCTACTCCTAACGTCTCTCCTGCAGTTCGTGGTATTCGTTAATTCGTGCGATTCGTGTTCCTCTCTATCGAAATCCAGGCTACCATGCTTTTTGAAGAAGATACGCTTAAATCTATAAACAGCTTGATACAAACAGTTTTTACCTGTGTGGTAAATTTCAACCGCACAGGTCGAAAAATTTTCTTGACAAATTCAAAAAATTCTGATATTATCAAGAAAACTGCTCAATAATTGGTTCTCCCCTCGCTTCGCTTTGGGGAGAACCAGGAGTTGGAACAGATGCCCTTCGGGCACTGCTCAACTGCCTTATTATCCTCTGTGAGAAGGAAACAAGCAGTGAAGCGAAACCAGCGGCAATAAGGATGATTATGTATGTTTAACCGAATTTTGAAAAGTATGCGAGAAAAAGTTCGCAGGCGAGAGTATGTAGTGACATTCCATGCAAGAAGAGAGATGACCGAGGATGAATTAACCATTTACGATGTTGAACGGGGTATCCTCACTGGTGAAATAATAGAACGTCAACAAGCATAAAGTGACCGCTGAATGGAAATACCGTATTAGAGGAGAAACAATTGAAGGTGATAAAGTTGAAGTAATTGTGAAGCTAAGTCCAATCGGTAAGCTCGTCATTATTACCGTATATTTGCCATGAAAACAGGAGGAAATCAAGATGGTATGTGATATTTGTGGGAAAAACGGTGCTCGTATTCGCAGAGTTGCCGAAACTTACGGCAAGGGTAAAGATTTGACAGTGATAGAGAATATCCCTATGGTAAGTTGCACTCGTTGTGGAGAAAGCTATTTTACAGCAGAAACACTTCACGAAATTGAGCGTATTAGGCTTCATCATAGGAGCTTTGCTGTTGAGCGTTCTGTGGAAGTTGCCTGTTTTGCATAATTAAGGGAAGTGCAACCCGCCACAGGGGTTATTTATGAGCAAAAGGGGATTAAAGTCGAAATCGACATGGGTATTCATCGTTCTTAGCGTCGTCAATATTTTGCACCAGCCAGTCATATTCCGTGACATGGCGAGGATCAATGACTTGAATAATTTGATCTATGTTTTCATTAATTATCTTATATCGATCCACTATCATCCTCCGCATAACAATGAAAATCAGCAGCAGCCCAACTTATAGTTATACTGCCTCCGATTATTTCCTTTTAACAGGATAATTCTTTACTGGATTACCATTACCGTCTTCTACTTTAACGACAAATGGCATTAACTTAGCAGCAATTGTTCCCTGTTGAGGAGTGCCACTTACAATACTTAAAGTAGTTGGTGTACCAATAGGAATTTCTACTAAAAATTTATTAGTTAGGGTACCTATCTGACCATCAGGGTTGGTAATGACTACACTCCATGTACCTGATGGAACGCCTGTAATATCAAAGGTAGTAATGATAGTGGATGGAGGTATGACTGCAGTAAGTGTTCCAAAGATAGTAGAAGCAGGGCAAACGCATCTAAATTTTCATTCTCAGACGAATTATGCATCAGATATAAG
>JASEHA010000413.1 GCA_030018795.1 bacterium | reverse complement strand
CTACTACCTCGTGACACTTAATCTTCAGGGTAGGGTGGGCAATGCCCACCAAAAAAGTGTAGATGATAGAAATAGATTGGTGGACAATGCCCACCCTACTCATAACCCATAATTTTAATTGTCATGAGGGACTATTTGTATGTCACCAGTAAAAACTTGAACATCGAGTATAAGTTAGACAAATAATAACACATATGGAGACAGATGTCAATAATTTTCCTTGCTTTTTGACAATACTTCTGGTATTATGTAATCAGCTGTTAGTTTGTCCCCATCTGGCTAACTGCTCCATTGCAGAGCACAAAACGCACCTAACGGTGCTTACTCCATTACGTTTCCATGTACAGTCAGGCGGAATAATTGCATCATGAGAATAATTACTGACCTTCATCTCCATTCATACCTTTCAAGGGCAACCAGCAAAAAGCTTATCCTTGAAAATATATATACCTGGGCACAATTAAAAGGTGTTCAGATAGCAGCAACTGCTGACTTTACCCATCCTGAATGGTTTTCTCAAGTTAAGGATAGGCTTGAGCCTGCAGAGGATGGCTTGTTCAGGCTAAAACAAGCTTATTGCCAGACAATGGATACCCATGTGCCAGCATCATGCCGTGGTGAGGTACGGTTTATCCTTTCAACCGAGATAAGCAGTATCTATAAACAAGGGGGTAAGGTGCGAAAGGTTCACAACCTTATCTTTGTACCAGAGATTGCTGATGCAGCTAATATCCGAAAGGTGTTAGAGAAAATCGGCAATTTGAAGGCTGATGGCAGACCTATCCTTGGGCTTAGCTCCAGAAACCTCCTGGAGATTATCCTGAGTGTAAACCCCAGGTCGTTTCTTATCCCTGCCCATATCTGGACACCATGGTTTTCTGTGCTTGGTTCAAAATCAGGGTTTGACTCTATTGAAGAGTGTTTTGAAGACCTGAGCAGTCATATCTTTGCCCTTGAAACAGGGCTGTCCTCTGACCCGCAGATGAACTGGCAGATTTCTATGCTGGATAGGTTTAGCCTTGTTTCCAACTCTGATGCCCATTCCCCTGAAAAGATTGGCAGAGAGGCAACAATATTTAATATAGATCTTTCGTATGATAGCCTTGTCAATGCCTTGCAAACCAAGGATAACCTTGAGGGTACGATTGAGTTTTTCCCCGAAGAAGGCAAATACCACATGGATGGCCATCGCAAGTGTCAGATGATGCTTGTTCCAAGGGAAACCAGAGAAAATCATGGCTTGTGTCCTGTATGCAGTAAGCCGGTAACCATTGGGGTAATGAACCAGGTGGAAAGCCTATCTGACAGGCAGCCTGGTGTAATCCCGCAGGGTGCTAAGCCGTACCATAGCCTGATCCCCTTGATAGAGATACTCTCAGAGATTTATGGCTGTGGGAAAAATAGTAAGAAAATACAAAAAATATACCATGACACCCTTGCCATGCTTGGACCAGAGCTGAAGATACTAATGGATGTATCGCTTGAGGATATAAGTCATAAACATAACCCCATTCTTGCTGAGGCAATATCACGAATGCGCTGCGGCAAGGTTCATCTTGATGCTGGGTATGATGGTGAATTCGGGAGAGCAAGGATTATGACTTTTTGACAGGATTGACAGGATTGACAGGATTGACAGGATATA
>JASEHA010000412.1 GCA_030018795.1 bacterium | reverse complement strand
ATGAGAAACTACTGTTCCAATTTGGCTATTTCGTCTAACAATAAAAATCAGTCAGGGACAAACCTTGATTATGGAATTCACTTATTGAATAAGATAGTTTGGTAAGCCAGAGGAGCAAAGAGAAAGAGACGGTGGAGTGCTGTTTTTGTCTAACAAAGAGGGGTACACTGTAAAACATGCTATATAAAATTGAATACGCTGAAGGCGTCGCCGATGATTTAGCAAATTTGCGTGCTTACGAGCGAGCACAACTTCTTGATAACATTGAAGTACAGTTAACGCATGAACCAACACGACAAACGCGAAACAGGAAGATTCTTGTCGGCTTGTTTTCAACGTGGGAACATGTAGAACCTGTTTGGGAATTGCGTGTTGGTGAATATCGTGTTTTCTATGATGTGGATGAGGTAGCATGTGTCGTAATGATTCGTGCAATTCGATACAAGCCACCGCATAAAACGACGGAGGAAATACTATGAAAATGGTAGGTCTTGAACAAGCGACTCTAAATACCTGTATTAACGAATCCCAGCATGAGCGTCTGGTCGTCACAAGTAATGGCAAACCTGTTGCCCTCATTGTTGGCATTGAAGGGATGGATGAAGAGCAATTGCAATTAGGCAGCAGCGACAAATTTTGGACACTTATCACAAAACGACGCATGCAAAAGACTATTAGCCGTGCCAAGTTGGAGCAGAATATCAACGAAAAAAATAGTGAGGATGGAGCTATTTGCCTAACAAAAGGATGAACCAGACAAAGCTGGTTATCCTTGTCGTTAGCCTCATGAAAAAGGGATTTAGGAACGATGCTAAAACCATGCAACCGTGATATTAAAGTAAACATACTGATTGCAGGTAAGGAATTTGAAGAACTTCAGAAACACACATGGTCGATGGCGGAAAGTTTCGGCCTTGATGGTCGCATTGATGATTATAAAGGAAAAAAGCCGATAGGGTTGTATCGGTGGGATATTGAGTGCCTTTTAGATGTTTTGAGTATGGCTTTAGATGACCCAAAAGAATATCCGTTTGAAGGAAGTAGAGAATATGAAATTACTCAAGGACTATATCAAAGATTAAAGCAAATATATGACTCTACATATGAGAAATAATCGGTCTGTTGTATTTGTGGTTAGATTGCGAGAGGAAAATATCTTCGCATGGCAAAAAAGAAGAAAATCATAGAGAAGTACCAAATCTGGCTCGATGTCCAGAATCGATTCTACCTTTCTCATGCGTGCATTCAGATGGCAAGAGAACTCGGCATGAATCCGAAGAAGTTCGGCAAACTCGCCAATCACAAGCAAGTTATATAATCATAAATTGTGACGGTGATGAGTATATCTTCTCCCTTTCTCCTTCGTTGCACACCTAAAAAAAACAGTTGACTAAACACAAACAAAATGGTATTATAGAATATAAAAAAGATAGGGGTGATTTTAAATGGAAGGATTAGTTATCCGTGATAAAGTAATGGAAGAAATTAAATTTATTCCAGAATATAAACTGTCAGAGGTATATGATTTTATTCATTATTTCCGGGTAGGTCTGCAAGAATCTAAGGTGAATATTGACCAGATAATGCAATTTGCTGGTTGTTGGAAGGATATGCCGGAAGATGTATTTAATGATTTTTTAGAAGAAACCAAAGAA
>JASEHA010000411.1 GCA_030018795.1 bacterium | reverse complement strand
CGTGATATTTGGATGCGTTTGACATGGGCTTACCCACACGATTTGTTAAAGAACCCATATGTTGTTGAGAACATATCGCTCCTACGGAGCTACGCTGATTTATTGGACTAAAGGTCTATAAATATTCCACCCCGCTGGGGTTGAACCAGGGGGGAAGTGAACGGTTACTCTTTTACTAACCCCACTGTGAACGGTTTTGATTTTTTATAATAAAACGCTGTTATCCCGACTGATGTCCCAAAATAGACACAATCTCTCAAGATAGCTATAGAGCGAATATCATTATCAATCAAGCCATCATTTATGGTATAATTTCTAATCCAGCCATCCTGTTTGCAATACATACTTACCCCTGCTTGGGTGCCAAAAAATACATATTCATCATCCCTATTGATGCAGAATACCTTATTTGAAATAAGCCCATCCTGCTTAGTTAAGGACTCCCATGCCTGATCATTAAGCTGGAGAACACCTCTATCTGTACCAAACCATAATCCATCACTAAAAGAATCTGATATAAGGCAATAAACATAACTGCTTTCAAACCCCTCTGGCAATACAACCCTTTCCCAATTGCCTCCTTTGATGTCAAACCGATACACACCAAGCCAGGAAAAGGCTATCCACAGGGTATCATTATGGACAACAGATGCAGTCAGATACTCCCCATATTTATTTAGCTCTAAATGGTAGGGATATTGTTTCCATTTATTATTTAAGCAGCAAAAATGGTTTATACCCCAGCGGGTTATTACCCAGATACCATCTTTATCATTAACTATAGCCTTAACATTACCATCAATCAGTGCATTCTTTTTTGTAAAGGATAACCATTGTTGTTTTGATCTATCATACCTGCTGACACCACCCTGATAACCAAACCAGACTATATCCTTATCTGGCAAAAGACAGGTAACCCAATTACTTCCAATGGTATTGGCTGCAGCTTTTTCAGAACGATATATGTAATCCCATCGATTATCAAAAGGGGTGTAGCAGGCAATACCACTGTCAACAGCGTTGCCAGACTTAAATCGCCCTGCAATCCAGATAGATGTGTTATCAGCAGCGATCAATGCCAGCTCTCTGTTCTTCAAGCCATCTGTCTGCTGTTTCCATTTATGGGTATTTATATCGTATACATCCATCCCCCCACCCCAGGTGCCAAGCCAGAGATAATGATTATCCATAGCCGCACAGGTAAACCGATACCTTATCCCATCTGTATGCTCATGATAAAGGGAGGTTATTGTCCCTGTTTTTAGCATTATCTCCAGAGTATTATCCCTCCTGCCATACCACCTGATTTTTTTAGGTTTTTCAGGCTTTTCAGGTTTTCAGGCAGGGTAAGTGTTCCAAGTTTCATGGACAACACAGACTTATCGTACCAGCAGCATACCCCTTTATCTGACTCAAAAAGGATATAATTATCTGTTACTCCTATGGGGTTAATATCTGTTCCATCCACCCCATCTTCTCTGGTATATCTTTTCCATATGCCTGATAGGGGATCATACATAGCTATCCCTTTTCTGGTAACACACCAGAGGGTATCTGACACAGCAGAGTGAGCCCCTCTGGCAGAGGAAGCTCCTCTGACAGAGACAGCACCACTATCAACAGCTATCACATTGACATCATTATCCAGAAGCCCA
>JASEHA010000410.1 GCA_030018795.1 bacterium | reverse complement strand
TGCCCGAATAATCAAACTCACAAGCCTGACTGATGATTATCGGACCTGAGCCAATGATAAGTATCTTATTTATATCTGTTCTTTTGGGCATAATATCTCCTTACCACCAGTGCACCAGAGCACCAGTAAAGAATTTAACTAATACTCTGGTGATTGGTGCATTGGTGTGTGTTTTACCTTCGTCTGCCAAAAATTCATGCCGCTTTCTCCAACACAGGATAGATTACATCAGCCCTGAGAGATTGAGCAGCAAAGTCCAATGACGCATAAATTGCCGATTTTGTGAGATGTGGATAGGCTTCAAGCACTTGTTCAATCGTTTCTCCAGCAGACAACTTTTCTAAAATCATTTCGACGGTAATTCGTGTCCCTGCGACTACAGGTTTCCCCATCATAATAGATGGATGAGATTGGATTAATTGCCTGTCCATATGTTTTTGTTCCTCCTTATCCAATCAATACCTTTCCAAAAATATATCATCCCCAACCGGTCCAATAATAAATCTTTTCTTGTCTCTTCTCAGGTCTACCTCATGGGCCTCAGGATAATAATCCCCTCTTGGGTTAAGGATCATCCTTAAGGTTGGTCTTATCAATGCCTTTTCATGAGACTTGATTACAACCGCTACCTCACCTGAATTAAGCCTGACCATACTGCCTACTGGATATATAGACATATGTTCCAGAAAGAGCCTTATAGAGTCCTGAGAGAATTTAGAATCTGTATCAGTGATAATAACCCTCATGGCATCATGGGGAAGGAATCTTTTTCGATATGGTCTGTCTGTGGTCAGGGCATCATAAACATCTGCTAAGGCAGCGATAGTGGCATATTGATGGATCTCTCCTCCGCGAAGACCACGGGGATAGCCTCCCCCATCATATTGTTCATGATGTTGATAGGCAATCTCCCTGGGGATTGACCCTATCTCCTGGTCATAGCAAAGGAGTTCATATCCATAGGTTGGATGTTGTTTCATGGTATCAATCTCTTCCTTAGTAAGCCTGTCTGGCTTGTTCAATATTTCATGTTTAATTCTTATTTTCCCAAGGTCATGAAGCATTCCACCCAATCCCAGCTCCTCTAATTCTGGTTTTTCCAGTCGTTTTTTTATTCCCATAAGAATAGCCAGTACGCAAACATTTATAGAATGTGAAAAAGTATATTCATCATGATGCCTTATATCTATCAGGTTAAGCAAGGTATGCTGATAGTTATTCATTACCTCTTCTACTAAGGTACGAACAACTTTCCTGGCACCCTCTTTATCTACCAGCTTTCCTGCCCTAACATCATTAACCGTAGTTTTAACATAATCAATGGCATCCTTTTTTATCTCTGGCTTCAAAAGCACAGGGATATCCTTTATTAACTCCTGAGTACCCTTATCCTTTGGCAACTTTTCCTCTAAAAGATCTACCTTTGGTGGAGCAGCAACAAAAAAACCTGCATGTGCCATAACAAAAACCCCCTAAGCATTAGTAGATTTTATTATAGCATGATTAATTGTAGAAAGCAATAAATTTTTCTCCTTTTACAGCAAACTTATCTAAAGCACCTGCTATCTTTTGCTATTGCGAGCTAAAAATGCCAGCGGGTATTCTTGTAGCGGCAACCTGCCCAGTTATCAGTGCACCAGTCACCAGTCACCCTCGCAGCTACAGGTATTTTGGTTCTTTAACGAATCGTGTGGGTAAGCCCATGTCAAACGCATCCAAATATCACGC
>JASEHA010000040.1 GCA_030018795.1 bacterium | reverse complement strand
CAGTCGTTGGTTGAAACTGTTTTGATTTTTCCTCTTCTTTTGCTTTTAATCATGGGTATTATTCAGATGGCATTGATGTGTAATGCTAAGGCTGTGGTTAATTATGCAGCCTTTTGTGCTGCAAGGGCAGGGGCTGTTGAAGGAGATAGGGATGAAAATATAGATAGAGCTGCCCAAATTGCCTGCAGCCCTATCTCTGAATCAATGTTTAATGCAGGTAATAATCCTTTACTGCAAATACTTGCCAGATTTCCAATCTCTATGATGAAAACAGAAATAGTAGAACAAAATATTCAGCATGACAGCCGCTTTGTTCAAATCAGACATCACTTTGGGTTAATTGTCCCATTTGCTGGCCAACGGTTTGCCTATCAACCTGTTATAACTAACTTGCCTGTAGAGGTATTACAACAATTAGGCGCTATGGATGTATTCGGACTTTATAATATGGATATTCCTTCTGCACTTCCTGTAAATTGGACAAGTTTTGCCTTTGAGCAAATACTGGGAAATCCACAGATACCTGTAGAGGGTAGGGCGATTGTAATGATTGATAGCAATTAGGAGAGAGAGGCTGTCATATGCTACAAAAACTCAAAAGGGATGAAAACGGTCAGTCACTTGTTGCTGGAGCTCTGGTTATGCTTATCATTGTTGCTTTTTTGGCAACATCCATGGATATTGGCAAGTTTGTTAACTGGCGGATAAAAACCCAGACCGCATCTGATGCAGCATGTGTCTCAGGTGCAAAGATGGAGGCAGCATGGTTGAATTGGATAGCTTTGCTTAATTTGGGTATTTTGGGTGGATGGAGAACGATTGCCTCCGGCTTTGCCCTTCTACCAGATCCTAAAACCTTTTTTCAAGGTGTAAGGCTCATTCGTGCTGGGGCACAGCTTACCAGGGAATTGGGACGATTACAGGATAGGATTGCTTCAATAATATCCCCTGTTCTCACCCTCAATAGGGTTAATACTATTGCCCGAGCAAATGGGGCAGATAGGGGACTATGTACAGATGAAGAAAGGATATTGCTGCCAAGACTCAAGATAGATAGCAATGGTCGCTCAAGAATATGGGTTATTTTTGCTACAGCATGGTGGATTGTAATGCGAGGGGATGATCCGCCAGAACATCTTGGTGTGGTTGCCAGAAAAACTGTCACAAGGGATTTGTGGACAGAGCAGATACTTCGTGCAAATATGGGACCCATTAATGCCTTTGCTCAGGCTACGGTTACCCCTGAGGATAATCCGTGGTGGGCAGAATGGATGCTGTGGCCAGGGTTTGATGCCAAATTAGAACCACTCCGGGATGATGTAGGAGAAGCGATTGAGAATCAACTTATATTGTTGGGTGGAATATTTGATCTCAATTCAATAGGGGCAATCAAAATTCTTCAGCCACAACATTGAAAGTGGGTAGCTATGCAGGTTGTTGGGTTCAAGGTTCAGGGTTCACGGTTGATGGCCTCCTGACAATTTTCGTATTTCTTGAGATGGTTGATGAATCCACGAATAACAGTATGTTCGTTTGTAATCTCTAACCCTGGGAACCTGAGTAGTTACGAAAGGGGGTATAATGAAACGTGCTCAAAAGGGACAGGCAATGGCAGAAACAGTTATCCTTCTGGGGATATTTGTCTTGCTCTACTGGGGAGTATTGACTTTGATAGAATGCCATGATCATAGGTATAAGGTTCAGATAGCAGCAAGATATAATGCCTGGTGTTCAGCCAAGGGTAAGGGACCGGGAAATCTTCAGGATTTTATGAATTCTAATGTCTTTCCTGGTGGAAGCATTACTGTTACCGGTACAGAAAGGGCAAGAAGGGAGTATGAGCCGGAAATACTGAAGATTGATACAGGGGTCAAGATACCTGATGAAAATAAAAAAATTGTTTTTGAGGATGAATGTGTTCTTATTAATAGTCGATGGCGATTCTGGTGATAAATGATGATAAAGATATGTACAAAGATTATTTTAATAGGTATTATTTCTATGGTGCTTATTTTGTATGGATTAAGCCTTGGTAGAGATAATTATGCTATGGCCATGTTATATGAAATAACAAAGATACTTGGGCTTGGCAGTGGTTCCAGCCTGCCTGTTTGCCCTGATAGTAAGGGTATGGAGATGCCTGAAATAAATTTTTGTAACCTGAAGGTAAAAGGAGAGGCCTATCAGACACGAAGTGTCCCATCCTCATTATTAAAGTATTATTCTCAATATCTTACAAAAAGAGGTGATAAGGTATATCAAAAAATGATTACACCAGAGTTCGGGTTTGCTGTTACCTCTAATATGAGCAATAAGATAGAAACAGTTATGGTTTGCAGAAACCCTGAGAAGCAGCAGACACTTGTTTTACCCTTTAAGACTGAGGGCGACCTTATAGAATGGGTAAAAAAAATAGGTTCTGGAAAGGATGTACCAGGCAATGATATAAAGGGTGTTGATAGATATCCTGGCTCTGTTCGGCAATTTTCTATGGGACAGGGTGCATTTAATATGGCCTCTTATTCATCAGATTCTTCTCCTGAAAATGCACTGGCTTTTTATAGAATGAATATGCAGCAACAAGGGTGGAAGCTGCCTTCTGTCCCACAAATAGAACGTGAAAATGTACTCTTGTTCCATAATGAAAAAAGCCAGGTATTGGTAAATGCCTTCAGAGAGGAAGAGACAGGTAATACCACGATTCTAACCATGGAACAAAGGATAAAATGATTGTATTTGCTGTATTGTTGATTTTATTGTTTCCTCAAGCATTACCGGCTGAAGGATTAAAGCCAGGGGATATTGTTATCCTTTATAAAGCCAGAGCAACAGATGTAATTCATCTTGGGTTTTATGTAGGACCACATTATTCTAAAGCAGGAAAATATCTGGGTGATATGGTTGATACAACACCAAAACGCAAGCAGGTAGCCTGTTATTCAAACTATCAGTCAAAATGGAAAAATACAGCAAGATATATCTCACAAAAATCTGACAGGACGCTTCTTGAAAATTATCCCTTTTTCAAGGGATTATCTTCAGGAGCAAGAGAAAGGATTCGGGCAGAAATGGTACGGTATGCTGATGGTGAAGTAAAAAGGGGTCGTGGATTTGATCTTTTTGAGAATAATTGTGTAGATTTTTACCTCGATGCATTGGAGTATGCCCTTAAGAAAAATAATCTACTTATGCCAGATGGGCTAAAATTTCCATACCCTCATCTACCTGAACAAATTGAAAGGGTGAGTATGCCTATTAAATAATGTAATTGATAGATAGGCTGAACAGCATAAACAGGGAACGGTTGCGACTGTTCTCTGTAATCTAATTGGAGGTTAAGATGGCAGAAAAAATATCATTAAAAGAAAGGTTAAAGAGCCAAAAAGCATTGCTTATCTCTGTAATTTGCGGAGTATTGTCTGTGTGTTTAATCCTGGCATATGTCAGGGGAAAGGAGAAGGAGCTTTCTGTGGGGCCAGAGATTGAGATTACAGCAGCTAAGGCAGATATCCAATCTGGAACAACATTGAATCTTACCATGATTGCCAAAAAAAAATTCCCGGAAAAATTCCTGCCGCCAAATGTGATTATGTCTACGGACCATAAGATTGTTCTGGGACAACAGGTAACTGGAAATATTCCGGCTGGGCAGCCAATATTGTGGTCTGATGTAGGCATGGAGTCTGGCGGAATAAAGCTGGCAACCACTATGAATCCACATGAACGAGCTGTAACTATTGCCGTAGATGATGTCAATGGCGTGGCTGGATTGCTGAAACCAAATGATCGGGTAGATATTGTTGGTACATTTCAGTTGCCTCCAGAGGCAAGCAAGATGTATGAAATGCCTTCAGAATTATCTATAGGGGAAGGGATCCAATCTGTGACCAAGATATTGCTTCAGAATATCACTATCCTGGCTACAGGCCAAACACTTGGGAAAAGTGGCAGTACAGCCAGGATTGGCCGGAAAAATGATAAAAAAAGCTATGCTGATAGCTTAGAACAATCATTGTCTCAAGGAGAATCATCTTATAGAACCATAACCGTAGCAGTCACCCCTGCTGAGGCAGAGATGTTGATCTTTGCTATGAGACGGGGAGAACTATCCCTGATACTAAGACATCCTGAGGATATTGAGATTATTGAAGATTTGCCAATTGTTTCATTTAACTCTATACTTGGATTGGAAAAGAAGCTTACCTCTGTTCGAAAGGCAAGGGTAAAGGGAAAACCTGCTCCTGTGCCACAAAAAGAAACAGAGATTATTATTGGTGGTAAAAAGGTTACAGATAAGGATTTTTAATGTCTGAAGAAATCAGAAGGAGGCAAAAATGTTCGTTCGACATGATGTGTTAAGATGTCTGATGATTTTAGTAATCGTTGGTCTGGTTTCACAGCTATATGCTGAGGAGACCATACAATTAGTGGTTGGTCAGGATAAAATTATAGGGGTGAATAGCCCTGAAAGGATTGCTCTGGGTAGTAATATCGCTGCCGTAAAAAAGTTATCAGATACACAAATACTTGTTACGGCAAAGGAAGTAGGATTAACTACCCTTACCGTCTGGAATAAGAATGGTGAAAAAAATGAGTATACTATTAATATCATTAAAACAGATCCAACGATTATAGCCAAAGAGATTCAACAATTATTAGAGGATGTAGATGATATTCATGTTAATGTTGTGGGAACAAATGTTGTTATAGAAGGGAAACTGGGTACTGATGCAGAGATTGTTCGTCTATTAAAGGTCCTGCGTGCTTATCCGTCAGTGCTCAATCTTGCAGAAATAGATCCTAGACTAAAACAAACCATAGCTAAAATTATTAAGGAAGAGATTGGGTTTAAGGATGTAAATGTAAAGGTTGTTGGTGAAAGGATACTCCTTGAAGGCGTTGTCCCAACTGAGGAGGATATAAAGTATACAGAGAAGATTGCCAGTATCTATTATTCAAACATTGATAACCTGCTTAAGGTTGGCGGGAGGATGATTGAGGTTTATGTAAGAATAATTGAGGTAGACAGGGATAAATTAAAGGATATTAAACCATTAAATACTATCTGGACGGCTGCGATTGAATCAAATGGTGAGATTACTGGAAAGAAAAATCCTGGCCCCCCATACGAACTGTCCTTTAATGCCTCTGTGAATATGCCACCTATTATTGATAGATGGATAACAGATGG
Source organism: bacterium (assembly GCA_030018795.1). Taxonomy (GTDB): domain Bacteria; phylum UBA9089; class CG2-30-40-21; order CG2-30-40-21; family CG2-30-40-21; genus CG2-30-40-21. Next base: position 7,366 of record JASEHA010000040.1, on the reverse strand, counting down.
GTATGCTACGCTTCTGGCAAAGCCTAAATTGGTTGTAGCCAGCGGACATGAGGCAGAGTTCCGTTCAGGTGGAGAGATCCCTATAGTTACTGTTACTGCATTTACTACAAATGTAGAGTTTAAGAAATATGGGGTTAATCTAAAAATTAAACCAGTAGTAGATAGGGAGGATAATATCGTAACCCATTTGTTTACAGAGGTCAGCAGTATAGACTGGAGCAACAAGGTGGGTGCTGTGCCAGCGATATTAACCCGTTCTGCTGAAACAGATGTTTGCTTAAAAAAGGGAGAAAGCATTATTATTGCAGGACTTATCCATAAAATAAATGCTTCATTTGTTAAAAGAGTGCCTATTTTGGGATATATCCCTATCCTGAGTCTGTTCTATAGCTCAAAGGATATAAGAAGCAAGGAAACAGAGGTAATAATCGTAGTTACCCCTAAGATTGCTCAACATTATGTCGGAGAATATCCGAGAATCAACTCAGAGTTTGGAGAACAAGAGCTAAAAGACTTAAAAGTACCACAAAGCTCGGGGGATAAGTAATGAGTAGATTGCAGTTGAGAAAGCCTGATGGGACAGAAGAGATAATTGAATTGCAGGATGAGTGCTATATTGGTAGAAGAGATGATGTAGGAAATAATATTGTGCTGCCAGATAGGATTGTTTCAAGCAAACATGCTGTGATTACAAAGGGTGTTGATGGTTATGAAATAAAAGATATTAGTGCCAATGGCAGCTATCTGAATGGGAAAAAACTTATTCCAGGAGAATTTGTTAGGCTCAAAGATGGTGATAAAATAGACATAAGTTCTTTTACTATTATCTTCCAAAAGGTGGAAAAGGTACTAAAGCCTGAGCATAAAGAAAAATGCTCTGAAGTAAATGATGATATGAATGCAGTAAAGAGCCGTATCCATGAGTTGGTTATCGAAAGAATGGATCTAAGGAAGATAGATATTACTAAGGTTGATAAGCATGAACTATACAAGAATACTATGGATAAAATTAAAGCAATTGTTGCGGAAATAGATTCTGGTGTTGCGAAAATAGATTTTAAGATACCAGAAGAGATAGACCGCGATGAGCTTATTAAGGATATCCTTGACTTGTCTCTTGGTCTTGGTCCGCTTGAAATGCTTTTAGCTGATCCAGAGATAACCGAGATCATGGTAAACAGCAGGGATCATATATTTATTGAGTCTGGTGGCAAACTTACTCGTTCGGCAAAAACCTTTTTCAGTGATGAACAGGTTAGATCTGTTATTGAAAGGATTGTTGCTCCATTGGGTAGAAGGATAGATGAAAGCTCACCCATGGTTGATGCCAGACTCCATGATGGTTCACGGGTAAATGCGGTTATTCCGCCGCTGGCATTAAAGGGTCCATGTATTACTATCAGAAAGTTTCCTGAGAAAAAGCTTCTTGTGGATGACTTAATAAAATTTGGTTCTATTACGCCACAGATGGCTGAGTTCTTAAATGCATGTGTTAAGGCGAGAAAAAATATCATTATCTCTGGAGGCACGGGTTCAGGTAAAACCACATTGCTTAATATCATGGCATCGTTTATCCCTGATGATGAGCGAATAGTGACTATTGAGGATGCAGCAGAATTGAAGCTTCCTCAGGAGAATCTGGTGTCCTTAGAGTCACGACCGCCTAATATCGAGGGCAAAGGGGCAATTACTATCCGTGATCTGGTAATAAATGCCCTAAGAATGCGTCCTGACAGGATTGTGATTGGAGAGTGTCGTGGTAAAGAGGCTCTGGATATGCTACAAGCAATGAATACCGGACATGATGGTTCTTTAACTACCTGTCATGCAAACTCTCCCAAGGATGCTATTGCCAGATTAGAGACCATGATACTTATGGCTGGTATGGAGTTACCCATAAAGGCAATCAGACAACAAATTAGCTCTGCCATTAATATTATTATCCAACAATCCAGGATAATGGACTATAGTAGAAAAATAACCCATATCTCTGAGGTAACAGGTATGGAGGGAGAGATAATAACCATGCAGGATATATTCCGCTTTGTTCAAACAGGAATCATATCACGAGAAGATGGCAGCATTAAAGTTCAGGGATATTTTACAGCAACAGGGTTTGTTCCCAAGCTTATAGAGGAGCTGGATGTTAAGGGGATTAAAATCCCAAGGGAAGTATTTTATGAGAATAGGGAACAAAGATAATCGCAATTGATAAGCGTCTATGTCTAAGGGAATAAGATGAATAAGTGGATAATTGCAATAATTATTGTTTTATTAATGGGTACGAATGTTCATGCCTTTCCATTTCCTTCAGGGAATAGTCTGGATATACCTGGCAAGCCTATTAAGGTCAAGGTATATGGGGATGGAAGTATGGGGGTATGGAGATGGGACAGGGATAATTCTCAATATATAGGGCAGGTTTATAATAATAACTCTGCCGGGTCATACCTTTTTTTAGATAAGACGGGATATTGCAGTGGGTGTGGCAGTTTCTGTGGGCCTGGAACCAGATTTACACCTGTTTCTAATGATAAAATAGGTTCACCTACTGTTGTTACAGTTTATAATGCTGGGAGTACCGGTATTCAGATTACCCAGATTACTACATATACAGAAGGTTATGACTACTATACAATGGTATGGGGTATTATGAATAACAGCCAGACTACCTATAATAATGTTAGATTCTTACATGGGGCAGATACCTTCTGGGATGGCAGTGACTTTGGATATGGGCATTGGAATAGTAATAAAAAGATGGTTTTTATTACCTATAATGGGGTGAATAAGCTTATGGGGCTTTCCGGGTCAGAGGCAAGCTCTTACTATGAAGATGTTTGGTCTAATGTGCGTGATGCTGCCTCTTGTGCTTTTCTGCCAAACACTGTTAATGGAGAATATCATGATGCTGCCTATAGCCTTGGCTGGTATAAAGAATCACTTCAGCCTGGTGAAAATTGGGCAATAGTGGCTACGGAAAAACTTAGCTATGCCCTGGACCATATTCAGGTATCACCAGCTACAGCAACCGTTCTTTTGGGAGGCACTCTCAGCCTTACTGCTGTTGGATATGATTGTGATAACAATGTGGTGGTTATAAAGCCTTCATGGATAGCAGAGAATGGACTCTTTACCCCAACAATTGGAACACAGACTATATTTAAGGGTAATATTCCCGGTACGATTCTTGTAGGATGTACCTATTCTGGTGTTACCGGGACAGCTTCTATTGAGGTAGGGTTCGGTGATCTGGTTAGTATAGAAATAAAGCCTCAAGATAAAGCCATACCCATGGGTTCAAGCACAATTTTTAAGGCTATTGGGTATAATGCCAAAAATTTCCCAATGTCTTTTCCTGTAAGCTGGGAGATTACCACCGGGATAGGAGATATCCTTTCGTCCTCTGGCACATCAACAATGTTTGCTGCCCTTGAAATTGGTGAAGGGACGCTTACGGCAAGCTTTGCTGATAAAAAAGCTTGTGTTAGAATTCAGGTGGTTACCCCTCCACCTGATATTATGGCTGTTTACCCGATAAATGGAAATCATGGGAGTATAACAATTGGAACAATTACAGGGACAAATTTTCAATCAGGGGCTATAGTAACGCTCAGACATACTGGTTATGCAGATGTTGTTCTTACAAATGTAAATGTTGTTGATTCCAATGTAATTAGTGCTACATTTGATTTGACAAATGTTGCTTCAGGGGCATGGAATATTGTTGTTACTAACCCTGATGGTCAATCTGGCACTCTGACAAATGGTTTTATGGTTATTGACCCTTTGGGTCAGAATCCTGTACTGACCTCGATCACACCAAACACTGGAACAAATAATGCTGTGATAAATACTATTGTTACTGGCTATAATCTTTATCAAGCAGCAACCGTTACCTTGACTAAGGCTGGAGAGGCAGATATAGTTGGCAACATAACAGGTATTGGAACCAATACCCTGCAGATCAATTTTAATCTTATTGGTGCAAACCCGGGAGAATGGGATGTAGTTGTTACCAATTCAAATGGGAAAACAGATACCATGACAAATGGGTTTACTGTTACTGATTCATCATTAGATCTACCTGAAATATCAGAGATAATCACTGATAAGGGTACAACCAATACAACGATAAGGACGACCATTACAGGCTCTAATTTTCATCCAGATGCAATGGTTAGCCTGACAATGTCCGGGATGGGAGCAGTGATTGGCAGTGTAACAGTCATTAATAAAAATACCATGTATGTTGATTTTAATCTCACCGGTGTTGAGATCGGGCAATGGGATGTATCTGTTAAAAATCCAGATGGAACACGAGGCACACTCTCGAAAGGGTTTAGTGTAGTTAAATCTGTATCTCCTGCGATATCAGGGATAATTAGCGGTATTGGCATGAATAATGCCTCTGCTACAGCCATTATCACTGGAACAAATTTTGGAACAGGTGCGGTGATTAGTCTTGTAAAAAATGGGCAGAGTATTTTTGGGACTACTGCTGTATTTAGTGAGGGTATTGCCAGTTTTGGTATTGATCTCAAAGGGGTTGGAACAGGTACATGGGATGTTGTAATTACCAATTCAGATGGCATATCTGGCACACTGTCTGATGGATTCAGGGTAATAGATTCCTTTGGAGATTATCAGGGACTCCCAATGATTATGGAGATGAGTACTGATACAGCTACCATAGAGGATGGCACTGCCTCTATGGTTATTACTGGATTGAACCTTGGGTCAGGTACAGTAGTCTCTCTAAGAAGGGATGGATTCGCTGATATTGTAGCAACCACAACCATGATTGGTTCAAATACACTGGTAGCTGACTTTAATCTGAGCGAGGCAGAGGCAGGGGAATGGGATGTAGTTGTAACAACCTGTGATGGTATCTCAAATGTTATAAAAGGTGGATTTACTGTCCTTGAGTCTTTACCTGAGGTTGAGGGAATATCTATTTCAGGCTTGAGTGTAGACCATGGAGAAAATAGGGGGATGATAACAACAACCATTACAGGGACTAACCTTGGTACAGGGGCAGTGGTTGCCATGGTTAAACCAGGTGAGCAGGATATTGTTGGGATAACTACGGTAGTAGGAAGTAATACCCTTTTGTCTACCCTTGACCTTAAAAATGCAAGGCCAGGAAAATGGGATATAAAGGTAACAAATCAAGATGGCAAGGCTATCTTGCTCTCACAAGGATTTGAAATAACAGGAGCAGGGATTGACCTTAAGGATATTCATGTTTATCCAAACCCGTATAAACCGCAACAAGGACATACAAAGATATATTTTAAGCACCTGACTATTAATTGTCGTATAAGGATATTTACCGTTACAGGTGCGATGGTTTATGATATGGATGTAAACGATCCAGAGGGAAAGGCTGAATGGGATGTCAGAAATGTATCTGGTGAAGGGGTAGAGAGTGATGTCTATATCTATCTTATCACCAATGATAAGAATCAAAGGGCAAGTGGTAAGATAAGTGTGTTAAGATAATCTGGAGGTATGCAGGATGGATAAAATATGGTTCATAGCAGGTATCCTATTATGGGGTTCGTTTGCCTTTGCTGATAAACCAGGGAGTACTGGCAGTCAATTCTTAAAGATTGGTGTAGGGGCAAGACCAGTGGCTATGGGAGAGGCATTTTGCGGGTTGGCAGATGATATTAATGCCTTGTATTGGAACCCTGCCGGGCTTACTCAACTCTCTAAGATTGAAAGCAGTCTGATGCATGCTGAATGGTTGGAAGGGATGCGATATGAGTTTGTGGGGTATTCACAGCCGTTAAATGACGATGTTATTGGTTGTTCACTTGTATATTTTGATTATGGAGACCTGATAGGAAGGGATATTAATGATACCCCTACAGGAAACTTTGGGGCATATAATCTGATAGGCAGCCTTGCCTATGGAATGGATTATTCTCCTTCCCTGTCTCTGGGAATAAATACGAAGCTTATTTTTCAAAAACATGAGAATGAAGATGCCCTGGGAATATGTCTGGATACCGGGATGTTGTATAAGATGAAGGCGTTATCCTTTGGGGCAGTGCTCCAGAATTTAGGACCAAAAATGAGGTTTGTCTCTAAAGGATTTTCTTTGCCGCTAACACTTAAAATAGGGGCTGCCTATAAGCTTCCGGTTGATGGATTGGTTATGGTGCTGGATATGAATAAGGTTATAGATAATAATTCGCAGGTAAATGCAGGGGTTGAGTGGACGATAAGGGGCTTTGCTATCAGGTGTGGGATTAACTCAACAAAAGAATTAAATAAGGGAATTTGTGGTGGGGTAGGATTTAAGCTCGGAGATTACGATATAGATTATGCTTATGTGCCATTTGGAGATATATGTAATACCCATCGGGTATCACTCTCACTAAAGTCTGATGTCTCTATCGAGCATTTGATAGGGGGTAAGTAGATATGTCTGTTATATTACTGATACTTGGGCTGATTCTGTTCTTCATAGCTGTATATGGCGTGGTGATGTGCGGGCTTAGATTGAGTAAAAAAGAATTTGGAAGATTTAAGGAACGTTTTTTGACTGAGGTAGGCATGGATCTTGAGGAGATGTTTGCCCGAATTGAGGCTGAGAGGCTTTTTTTTCTCAATATGGTAAGTATATTTGGTATTGGATTGATAATGCTTCTTCTTACCAAAAACCTTATTGTTGCAGGAATTTGTGCATGTGCTGGTCTCTGGCTTCCAAAGATAGGGCTGAAGATAGCTAAACAGCGGCGGCTGAAACGGTTTAATGAGCAATTAGTGGATGGGATTACATCACTGTCAAATTTTATCCGTTCCGGGTTCAGCCTTGTCCAGGGAATAGACATGTTAATCCGTGAAATGCCGCCACCTATCTCTGAGGAATTTGGCTTGATGTTTCGCGAACATAAGATGGGTGTTTCATTAGAAGATGCCTTGAATAATATGGTTACACGAGTTGGAAGCGATGAATTAAAACTGATTGTGACCGCTATCCTTATCTCAAGAACTACCGGCGGCAACCTGTCTGAGGTTCTGGAAAATATTGCTCATACTATTCGTGAAAGGAATAAGGTACAGGGCAAGATTAATGCCCTTACTGCCCAGGGAAAGATGCAGGGATGGGTTGTTGGGCTTATGCCTTTATTTTTGGGGATAGCAGTTTATCATATCAGCCCTGACCTGATGCGTCCTATGTTTCACTCTCTGCTTGGATGGGGTTTTATCGTAGTGATTATTATCCTTGAGATAATAGGGGCATGGCTAATTAAAAAGATTGTGACTATAGATATTTAGTAGCCCAGGATTCTATCATGGTATATCTAATGCCAACATAGAATGTTGGGCTACTATTATCTTTATGTCAATT
>JASEHA010000409.1 GCA_030018795.1 bacterium | reverse complement strand
GCACTGATGACTGGGCAGGAGGCGATTCCTATGAGCCAGAAAAAACTTGAACATCAAGTTTTAAGACGAGAATAATGTCGCTCAAGCTGAACCCTTCCATATCTGAGCAGCCTCTAATGCCTCCCTAAGCGTTCCAACACCCATTAGATTGATAGCAGTTTTCTTTTTCAACCTTTCCATATTGGAAACAGGCAGAATGCACTGCTTAAAGCCCAACTTTAATGCCTCTTCTATCCTTTTTTCAACAAGGCTTACAGACCGAATCTCTCCGGATAAACCAACCTCTCCGAAGATAATAATGGATGATGGGATTACACGATCCAGAAGGCTGGATGCTACAGAACAAGCTACAGAAAGGTCTACAGCTGGCTCTGCAACCTTCATCCCGCCAGCTACATTTACAAAGACATCGTATTGTCCCAGATGCAGGCCGATCTTTTTTTCCAGTATTGCCAGCAGGATAGACATGCGGTTATAATCTATCCCAAACGACTCTCTTCTTGGTAAACCAAAGTTTGTAGGCGTTACAAGGGCTTGTATCTCAACTAAGATAGGGCGTGTCCCTTCTATAGCAGCTGTAACCACAGACCCGGACACACCCTGAGGCTTTTGAGAAAGAAAGGCTGCAGACGGGCTGTTTACCTCTGTCAACCCTGTCTCAAGCATCTCAAATACCCCAATCTCATTGGTTGAGCCAAACCTATTTTTAATGGTTCGCAAGATACGATAGGTATACTGTTCATCCCCCTCAAAGTAGAGCACAGTATCAACAATATGCTCTAGTACCTTTGGACCGGCAATAGATCCCTCCTTGGTAACATGCCCAACCACAAATATGGGTATAGATTTCCCCTTTGCCAGATACATGAGGGCAGTGGTACACTCCCTTATCTGAGAAACACTCCCTGGCGAGCTTGATACCTCAGGCATGTATACAGTTTGGATGGAATCGATTACCACCATTTGCGGCATAAGATTTTCGACTTGAGTAAGGATATAAGACATGTTACATTCAGGAAGAATATAGAGGCTGTCTGTCTTGATATTTAACCTGTCTGCCCGCAATTTTATCTGTTCAGCAGATTCTTCACCAGTAACATAAAGTACTTTTTTCGCCTTATTTCTATTGACATTTGAGCCAAGAAGGCTGCTTACTTGAAGAAGAAGTGTGGATTTACCAATGCCTGGGTCACCACCAATCAGGATAAGCATCCCTGGTACGATACCGCCACCCAAAACCCGATCAAATTCATTCAAATTGCTCTTCAATCGTTCAATCTCAGACAGCTCTATTTGCGACAATAGCTTTGGTTCCTGAGGCAAAGACGAGAATGAGGCAGCACCCCTGTCAGAGATGGATAATGGCTGCACCAATTCTTCAACCATAGTATTCCATTTTTCACAGCCAGGACACTTGCCAAGCCATTTTAATGATTCATAACCGCATTCCTGACAATAATATTTAGTAACAGATTTTGACATGTTTGGTTCACCATAACTTGTAATGTATACAACAAGAGGTTAAATGTTATTCCGCAACAGCTCCAATATCCCTTTCACTCGATGTTCAAGTTTTTGCCACCATTGGCACTTTAGCAGTAAAACAGTAAGGGCGGGGGTTCCTTCGCCTTCCCGCCTTCCCGCTTGGTCACCAGTGAAAACTTGCTCCTGTGCCGATGGAGCACCATTCACGACAGACTGTGTAAAAAGTCAAAATTCATGAGCAAGCACCACAATATATTGATATGG
>JASEHA010000408.1 GCA_030018795.1 bacterium | reverse complement strand
CTGGTAAAATCATAACCTATAGCTGATTGTGGAATTTAGATGCGTTTGCCCTGAGAGAGTTAAAGATTAATGTTGACATATGGCTGGATAAATGATATTATATATGTAATGCAACTTTTAAAATTGACACAATGTTATTGCCCTATTAAAAGGAGATACTGAATTGACTGAGGAAGAAAAATATCATCGTGTTAGTCCTGATTTATCAGAGGAAGAGTTTATATTGTTTCAACGATATATTGCAGATAATGCAGGACTATTTCTTGATGACAGTAAGTTTGATACTCTGAGAACAGCTCTTCTGGCAAGGACTACTGCCTTAAACCTGAAGGATTATCGAGAATATTATCGTTTTATCAATTTCAACCCAAGGGGCGAGGAAGAATTTAAGGAATTAATGAATCTCTTAACCGTTGGAGAGACATATTTCTTCCGTGATGCCAAACATTTTGAGATTCTTGAGAAATATATCCTGCCAGATATTATTAAGTATAAAAAAGAAAGGGGAGATAACAGTATCCGAATATGGAGTGCAGGCTGCTCAACAGGGGAAGAACCTTATTCTCTATCTATGTTTCTTCTTGGAAATCTGACCATTCCTTCTCTGTGGGATATAGAGATTCTGGCCACAGATGTGAGTACCAAGGCACTGCAAAAGGCAAGAGATGGTATTTATACTAAATGGTCACTTCGGGCAATAGACAGAAAGTATGTACAAAAATATTTTACTACAACAGAAAATAGATACCTCTTGAATGATGAAATAAAACGAATGGTCAAGTTTGAATATTTCAACCTTATCCGTGAGCCTTATCCGCTCACAAAGATGGGGAATTACTGGGATATTATCCTTTGCAAGAATGTAACCATATACTTTAAGGTAGATTCTACCAAAAGGGTTATTCATAACTTTTATCAGAGCTTGCGTGATGGCGGCACCCTTTTTATAGGGATGTCAGAGTCACTCTTTCAGATATCAGATGAGTTTGACCTGATTGAGCATGATGGTTGTTTCCTCTATAAAAAGATTGCTGGTCAAGAAAAATCTACAGGGTATAAACGAGATATCAAGGTACCAGTGGTCAGAAAGGTTGATGCTGAAGATACAGATGTTATCTTTAAGCGTGCTAAGGAACATTTTAAGGCAAAGCATTATGACCGGGCAATTGTAGAGCTGGGTAAGGTTATTCGACTTAAATCCACACATATAGATGCCAGATTAATGCTGGCAGATATTTATGCTAATGAAGAAAGATATGGAGAGGCAGAGGATGAGTGCCGCAAGGTGATTGAGATAAACTCATTATTGCCGACTGCCCACTGCCTTCTGGGGGTGGTGCTGGGTAAACAGAAAAGGACAACAGAAGCTATTCCTGAACTAAAAAAGGCTATTTACCTTGATCAGGATCTGGTTATTGCCCACCTTCATCTGGCTAATCTGTATTATGATAATAAAGACTATAATCACTCAGCAAGAGAGTTTAAAAATGTGTTGAGGATACTGGAAAAAGACATCGACAAAGAGATGGACATGTCAGATGGCGGATTTTCACAAGAGGTCATTCTCCTTCAGGCAAAGAAAGGGATCTCTAAGCTGAGCATACTCCAAGAGTAGTTGTTTAGGCTGAAGAGACAGGTTCTTTAACGAATCGTGTGGGTAAGTCCATGTCAAACGCATCCAAATGTCACGCCAATAAATGTGAAATGTGGCGACCTGTGCGGTTGGAAATTACCACATAGGTAAAAATGGTACAGATTTTACCA
>JASEHA010000407.1 GCA_030018795.1 bacterium | reverse complement strand
AATCTGTAAAACAGTCCTTTTTTACCCATGTAGTAATTTTCAACCGCACAGGTCGCCCTTTTTCCTTCATTACACCCTGAATGGTTACAAAAAAATATCTGCGTAAATCTGCGGCTGAGTAGTTACCCCTCTTCTACAATGTTCAATCCTCTTCTTGCCTGGGTATTGTCATCTTTCCCCCAATAAGATTAAGGTTGGTTATTTTTGCAGTAAAATCATGCCCTTGTCCATAGATTTTTATCTCTTTAAGTATCTTTGGTTTTGGTTCCAGCTTTGTCAGATTCGTAGAAAGATAGATGTACCATTTATTTTGAGGAACCCTTACCCCAATCTTTGGATAATTGATATTTCCTGCACAAAGAAAGCCCTGTTTCCATGTATGAAATATCCCTGCACGATCTTCATACGTTATCTCAATACATGCTGGATACTCACCGCCATTTGTGCCATCGCTTTCAAGTGATGAGGAGATGACCTTTACATCCATTACTACGGCTAATAATGTGTAGTCCTCGATTCTTTGCCCTATTTTTTGCTTTAACCCCAAAACCCCTTTTTGTTCGTTTGATCCTGTTCTGTTTATCTCCAGGACAAAAGGATAATCAGAACCTTCATTAACAACGGTTATCTTTGCTATTCCCACATCATTGCCAGAGGTGCTGCCTTCTTTTATCCATTCCCATGAATTTAATTCATGGGTAAAATCACCATTTTTAATTAACGTCTCAGGTATTTTTTCTGCTTCAGCCACAGATGTGGATATTGTTGTAGCCGTTGCTTCTTCTGGGACAGTTGCTGCAAGTATGGTTGTAACCGTTGCCTTCTCAGGAACAACCACTGCTGGCTTTGTCGTGATTGTTGCTTCTTCAACCAACTGCTGGCTAACAGCCGTAAGTGTTCCTTCTGCCACAAGTACAAGATTAGCTACCTGTCCATGGAACCCCCATCCCTCGCCATATATCATTAGACTGGTAATAATTGCCGGCTCTGGCTTCAGCATGGCCAGGTTTTCTGATTTATATGCAACCCATGTATTATCAACAACCGTCTCTCCAATCTCAGGATAGTTCAGCCTCTTGCCTGTTGAAAGGAAGCCATGCCTCCATGAGTATTCTTTCCCTGTTTTATCGTTGTAGGTTATCTCCAATGTTACTGGATATACACCACCCCTTGTGCCATCACTATCAAGTGTAGCAGAAAGCACCTTAATGTTGGCAGATATTGTAATCAATCTATTATCAGCTACAGAAAGATTCATATTCTGGGAGACACCAAGCATGCCTTTTGTCCTTTCCCCATCTTTACGGTTAAATTCCAGAACATAAGGATATTTTGAACTTTCCTTCACTACCTTTAAGATTAATTCACCATCTCCGCTTTTTATAGGCTGCCAGCATTGCAGCCCTGCTGTAAAATTGTTGTTTTTAATTGTACCAGTTGATGGTGTTCCTATTTCAGGCAAAGCAACCTGTTCAAGAATTTCCTCTAACTCATCTGGAGCAATAGCAACCACCGCTGGTTTTGCCGTAACCGTTGCCTTCTCAGGAACAACCACCGCTGGTTTTGCCGTAACCGTTGCCTTCTCAGGAGCAACCGCTGCCGGCTTTGCCGTAACCGTCGCTTTCTCAGAAACAGCCGCTGCCGGCTTTGCCGCAACCGTTGTTTCTTCAGGCACCACAATATCCGGAGCATATTCTGAGGCAAGTGCAAGATTGGTTACCCGTCCATGGAATCCCAATCCCTCGCCATATGCCTTTACACGAGTAATGA
>JASEHA010000406.1 GCA_030018795.1 bacterium | reverse complement strand
AGAGTCAAGCAGTGCTTAAGAGTGTAGATATGGCGGGAGAGGCTATGCAACGCTCTCTAATCCACTGTTACACAAATGACAAAAAAATGCTTGACTTTTCTGCTAAATACTGTTAATATATTAAAATATGCCGGGATGGTGTAATTGGCAGACATGTGCGCTTGAGGGGCGTATGGGGTAACCCGTGCGGGTTCGAGTCCCGCTCCCGGCACCAATAAGATAGTATTGTTGACCCTCAAAATCAGGGACACGATTAGATGATTGAACCCAAAGGTTATATTGTAGAGATATTTAAGGGTATTCAGGGGGAAGGTCTCTGGGTAGGAGAGTCGCAGATATTCTTAAGGCTTGCTGGATGCAACCTTTCTTGTAAACATTGTGATACAGATTATGCCTTAAATGTGCCAGCACAATACAAGGTGGATGATGATAAATATTATAGTAATCCTGTAACCATGATTGAAACAATAGATATCGTAAATAGTTATGGCTCGTCTTTAACCACAGTATCTATTACTGGCGGAGAACCCCTGTTGCAGGATAATTACCTAAAAATGCTTCTTCCCATCTTAAAAAAACAGGGATACAGGGTTTATCTGGAAACAAACGCTACCCTACCAAAACAGCTGGCAAAGATACTCAAATGGGTTGACATTGTATCTGCTGATATTAAGTTGCCAGGCTTTACTGGAGAAAATGATATCCCAAAAGAGCATCGAGAGTTCCTGCATGTAGCAAGAGAAAAGAATTTATTTGTTAAGGCAGTGGTTACAGATGAGACGGTTATGGATGAAATATCTATGGCCGTAGACATTATAAGGGCTGTAGATGTAAATATCCCTTTAATTATTCAGCCAGATATGAAGATGGAAGCAACTGAAAGAACTGAAAGGTTATTAAGATTTCACGATTATGCTCGGACAAGATTGTCCAATGTTCGATTAATCCCTCAAATACACAAGCTTATGGGCTGGAAATAGATGATGTATAATTATTCGTTGTTTGGACTGCAGGCTGTTGAACCATAGCCTCCTGCCTCCTCAAGCATTTCCACAAGTCGTACCAATGGTAAGCCAACCACATTATAAAAACACCCATTGATACCTTTGACAAATTTAGCACCTATGCCCTGGATACATACGGCTCCAGCCTTGCCAATGGGTTCACCTGTTGCCAGATAACTTTGTATTTCATCATTGCTCAAGAGCTTCATTCTCACCTCTGTGGACACAACATCCAGCAGCGTCTTGTTTGGGGTCATCACAGCCAGACCAGTAAGCACACGATGGGTTGTCCCGCTTAATAGCCACAGCATCTCTTCTGCCTCTTCTGCGTTATGAGGCTTACCCAGTATTCTGTCTTGATAGGCAACAATGGTATCAGCACCAATGATAATATCAAATACAGGGTTTCTTTTTGCCACACATTGTGCCTTGCTCAAGGCAATCTTCTTGACCTGTTCCTCTGGCAGCAGGCAGTCAGACATACTTTCATCAACCAAGCTGTGAACCACGGTGAATTCAATCCCTATTTGTTCAAGCAGCTTTTTTCGTTGTGGGGAGGCAGATGCAAGGATAATGGACATAATTTTTGAATAACCTACCTTTTTAATGTAGTACCTCATGACACTTAAAATTGTGGGTTACGAGTAGTGTAAGATTTTTTCACCTTTTCACCTTCTCACCTTCTCACCAATCTGTTCGTCACCTACTTCCCACATTACGAATTGAATGCATCAAGTAGTACACAATAAGAGACATGAAAGACATTGC
>JASEHA010000405.1 GCA_030018795.1 bacterium | reverse complement strand
CTATTGTCTACCATTGGCGTTGCTCAGCCATAAAATTCGGAGAAGGGGACAGCGACCGTTAAAATCTAAAATTAGGCTTACAAAGAAAGTGTAAGATAATACTCAGGGAGGGTGTCAGGGTCAGCTGACACTAACCCCTGCTCAATAAAAATGTTGACAGATAAGGCAATGAGTAGTATAATAAGCAATAGCTAAAAGATTAGATTGAGGTGAAAAAAAATTGGAAAAAATAGCGGTTTATCCAGGCACCTTTGATCCAGTTACCCTTGGGCATCTGGATATTGTAGAGAGAGCAATTCCTATTTTTGACAGAGTGATTATTGCTGTTGCTACTGATACAGGCGGAAAGCCAACCATGTTTTCGATAGAAGAACGCATCCAGATGCTTAAAGATGTTACCAGAGATTATCCTAAAACAGAGGTGCATGGATTTTCCGGGTTATTAATAACCTATGTCCAAAAGATAAATGCCTGTACCATCCTTCGTGGTCTAAGGGCTATTTCAGACTTTGAACATGAATTCCAGATGGCTTCCATAAATAAACGATTGAATCCAGCTGTGGAAACACTATTTATGATGACCAATGAATCTTACTTTTTCTTAAGCTCTTCATCTGTAAAAGAGCTTGCTGCATTAGAATGCAACCTGAAGGGGTTTGTGCCTGAATTGATCGCAAAGAAATTAAGGGAAAAACTGCTTTGAGGCTGTGGGCGTTTACATCATGTCTTTGGAGTATATCTATCGGTAGCGTCATAGACACTGCTCCTTTGGCGTAATAGTATATTGATTGGAGGTCAAACATGAGATTTTGCACAATAACATTTTTACTAACATTAATGTTTTTCCCCTTTTTCCTCCCATCTGTTTGTCTGGCAAACGATGCTGCCCATCAATCTAAAGGCGAGGAGTTAGAGGATGTGACCATTAAAGGCACGATTAAGCAGGAGATAAAGACGCAAAAACCTTTGGTCAGGATTGAAGAAGAAATGATTGAGATTGATATGCCTGTTATGAAGACAGAGGAGCAGCTCTTTTCAAAAACACCGGCTACACTGGAGATATGGCGTGAGGCTTATGGTCATATCCTGTCCAGCGGGCAGGCAGCATTTCCCGGATATACAGGGCTTGTAGAAACACCTATTGCTACATTCCAGCCCCAAATTAAAGGCAGAAAGGTCATCTCTAAATGGAATCTGGTTATTACTGATTCCAGGGGGTGTGATTTCAAAAAGTTTAAGGGTTCAGGCGATCAATCCATTGTTGTTGTCTGGGAGGGCTATAACGATAAAAACGAGATACTCAATGTAGGGGACATGTATACCTATGTTTTTAATTATACAGACATGGCTGGAAACCCCCATACATTTGTTGGCAGACCGTTTTCTGTTGATGGGCTTGTTCATCAGGAAAAAAATGGGCTGTTTATTAGTATTGCTAATAAGGCATTATTTGTTGAAGAAAGGGAACGAATCAAGATTAAAGAGGATGTGTTTCCTCTACTTAAAGAAACAGCTGACAGATTGAAAGACTACTTTGGTTTGCCTATCTCTGTGATTGCATATGGAGACACTACTTCCAAAGCCCTTGGGCAAGCTAATGCTGTAGCTGAATACTTGGCTGCTAACCTGATTATCTGGGTAGATCAGATAAAGGTTGCAAGCTATCAGGCAGAGCCGGGAAAACAACGTATAGATGTAATTGTTCATAACAGATAGAAATTATTATATTCGATGTTCAAGTTTTTACTGGTGACCAAGCAAGGAGGCGTGAAGGCGT
>JASEHA010000404.1 GCA_030018795.1 bacterium | reverse complement strand
TACATCCGGCATTTACAGGGATAAGCATTACCAGTATTTGGGTACTTGCCGATTCACAGGATAATAGTAGAGGAACTCCAAATAAATCAGGTTTGCAAATATAGAGACGCAAAATTTTGCGTCTCTACGAAAGAGGGCAAGGGAAAAAACTGTGGATTACAAATATATCTCACGCAGAGGTAGAGTCATTTTGACTTCGCTCAATAACCACGTCTCTGCGTGAGCCATCATTATCTGCTTCCCATAGCCATTATCTCATCATAGGCTCGGATTGCCTTATCCCTGATATTCATGGTTAGATTGATAGCTACCTCTGCCTTTTCGGCAGCAATCATGACATCATGGATATTTTCTATCTCTCCTGAAACCAGCATCTGGGTAAGGACATCAGATTGACTTTCCAGTGTGTTGACCCTTTGAATACCATGATTCAGGATACTGGAAAACGAATCCACGATGTTCTTGGCTGATGAAGCTGGTCTTACCGGTGGCGAGTACTTGAGTATTTCTGGCATTGGCTGAAAATCATTTATATTTATCATAATCCTACCTCCCAATCTCTAAGGATTTCATCATCATTTGCTTGGCAGACCGCATAGCAGTAACATTTGCCTCATAGGCACGGGTTGCCTCTATCATATCTGTCATCTCTACGACAATATTTACATTTGGTAAAAGAACATATCCATCCTTGTCTGCATCCGGGTGAGTGGGTTGATACTCCTTTCGCAAGGGAGAATCATCTGTATCAATCCCAACCGCACGCACCCCCTGTCCAATCCTCCAGACAGGAGCCCGGACAAATGGACCCAAATCAATGATAAACTGCGGCTCTTTAGCCATAAACACAGCTTTTTGCCTTCGATATGGGCCGCCGGCTACGGTTCTGGTACTGTTTACATTAGCAATATTATTAGAAATAACATCCATCCGTAATTGTTCTGCAGAAAGCCCTGAACCAGAGGTATTAATACTTGTAAAGAGTGCCAATTTTATCTACCTCCTTTGATAACTGTATTCAATAATTGAAACTTAGCTGATATTCGAGTAGTTATAGCCTCATATTGGATGGTATTCTTAGACAGATCTGTCATCTCAGCATTAATATCAACGTTATTTCCATCGTTTTTATAGATTGTATCCGGCTCAATGACAAGCCCTGCTGAAACCCTGGTTGGGTCTGGCTCACCACCCCAGACAATATGTCTTGGATCAGTTACCTTGTTTGTCATCTTTCCCTTTTCATGCAAAGCCTGCTGAAGATAGTATTCATAAGTTACATGAGATTTCTTGAAATAAGGGGTATTCACATTGGCAATATTATCTGAGATTACCCTTTGCCTGAGCATAGCCGTATCTAATCCCTTATGGCAAATATCAATCGTTCTCATCGCATGGGTTGCTTCTAACATCTTCTCACCTTCTCACCTTCTCACCTTTTCACATTCTCACCCTTTTACCACTTTGTCCCTTTTTTATTTATCGACAGCAGGATAAAAAAACTTAAATGCCATCAAAAGATAGGGCAAACGCATCTAAATTCAACACCTGCAAATGTGGAATAACATCCCAAAAGGATTGCCGTTGCATCCCTTGCTTACATGATTTTGCAACAGTTTGCGAGTTGGATATCATGTATTTAGCGTATAACTCGATGTTCAAGTTTTTACTGGTGACCGAGACAAGTGCACCAGACACCAGGACACCAGAGCACCGTAAGAAACTGGTTCTTTAACAAATCGTGTGGGTAAGGTAATGGGTTAGAATCAGAAAAGAGTT
>JASEHA010000403.1 GCA_030018795.1 bacterium | reverse complement strand
TGGGCAATTCTATGAGGATTGTGTGATTTGAATTTTGCTTTATCGAATATTCAGCGGATCTATTACAAAATTAGCAAAAAATTATCTTGACAAATAGGGTAGATTATGGTTACAATATAAGTAACTATTCAACATGAGGTAATCATTATGTATCAAAGTATTCAAGAATTAAAAAATGCATTGGCCGGTCGGGTAAGAATTAGAAGGGATGGGGTTGACATGCTGGAGGGGATAACCTTTCAGGAAAGGCTGGTCGATGCCCTGGTGTATAGTGCAGTCTTCAATGATGAGCCTAATGTTAAGGATGTATGCAAATGGATCATCTGGGAAGCAGGGCTTGAGCTTGGGGTATATGCTGCGTCTATCCAAGAGATGTATGTGGCAAAGAGTAGGGGAGAAATACTGCACAAAACCATACCGGCAATCAATATTCGCGGATTGACCTATGATGCTGCCCGGGCATTAGTCCGCTCAGTAAAACGAAATCGTGTAGGTGCATTTATCCTTGAGATTGCCAGATCAGAAATAGATTATACCATGCAATCTCCATCTGAATATGCGGCAGTAATTATTGCTGCTGCTATTCGAGAGGGGTATCAGGGACATGTCTTTCTTCAGGGTGATCACTTTCAAATTAACCGGGATAAATATGAAAAAGATCCAGAAAAAGAGTTGTTATCCCTGAAGCAGTTGATTAAGGATGCTGTTGATGCTGGATTTTACAATATTGATATTGATACCTCTACCCTGGTGGATATGGATAAGCCTACGGCTGAAGAGCAGCAAGAAAATAATATTAGATTAACAACAGAGATTCTTTCTTATATCCGGGGAATAGAACCCATAGGAATAACCATATCTGTAGGTGGAGAAATAGGAGAGATTGGCGGGAAAAACAGTACTGAAGAGGAGCTGCAGGCATACCTGAAGGGATTACAAAGAGAATTAGAGAGCGGACTTCATGGAATAAGTAAAATAAGCATCCAGACAGGAACGGTTCATGGCGGTATCCCACTCTCAGATGGAACGCTTGCCCAGGCAAGGTTGGATTTCGATACCTTAAGTCAGCTCTCCCACATAGCCATAGAGAAGTTTGGGCTGGCAGGGGCAGTTCAGCATGGGGCATCAACCTTGCCGATTGATACCTTTCATAAATTTCCAGATACCAATACGGCTGAGGTACATCTGGCAACCCAGTTCCAAAATATTCTTTATGAAATGCTGCCCTCAGGATTAAAGGATGAGATCTATGTGTATCTTAAAGAAAACTTTGATGAGGAAAGGAAAGAGGGACAAAGCAATGAACAGTTTATTTATAGGATAAGAAAAAAAGGGCTTGGACCATTCAAACAAAAGATGTGGGATTTGCATGCATCGGTAAGGACAGACATTGGAAATAAACTTGAGAAACAGTTTGATATTATCTTTGAAAAATTGCGGGTAGCAAATACCATGGATGTAGTTAGAAAGATTATCAAGCCGGTGTATATTCATAAGCCTATTCCTGATGGGTTAATGTATTAGCCGTTAGCCGTTAGTTACTATCTATTACTCGATGTTCAAGTTTTTTCTTATTAAACCGCTTTTAAGCCAAGTAAAACCACAACCAGGACGCTTGGGATACTAAAGTAAGTCAAGCTTTCAGCTTGACAGGTAGGGGATACCACAAGACCGTTTCACTGCTGTAGGGGCGGGGTTTCCCCGCCCTGATAAAGTGTCAATGGTGGCAAAAAACTTGAACATCGAGTATGTAGAGACACAAAATCTTGCGTCTCTACTTCCC
>JASEHA010000402.1 GCA_030018795.1 bacterium | reverse complement strand
GGACTGGCCATCTGTCAGCGTATCGTTGAGGCACATGATGGTGAGATTGAGGTTGTAAGCAAGATGGGTGAGGGAACAACGTTTATGGTTAGATTGCCGGCAGTGCAGCAGGCAGCAGGTAGCTAACTGCTTATATATGAGGTGTAACTTGATGGATAGACTTAAGTTATTAGAATTAATAAACATTGGTGAAAATGAAGAAATAGAATTTAAGGAATCTGTGGATATTACCGAGGCAGGCAAGAGGAATATGGCTAATGAAATGGCTTCCTTTTCCAATACTAAAGGGGGACATATAATCCTTGGGGTAAATGATACAGGTGAGATTGTCGGCGTAGAAGATATCAAAGGACTTGAAGAAAGGATGATGAATATTGCCTCTGATAAGCTTTATCCCCCTATTCAATTGATATTCTCAAGTATAAAGGTCGAAGATAAAAATGTAGCTGTAATAAAGATTCCACAAGGCATAAACAAACCCTATGAACCTGCTTATATTCGGAGAGGTTCAACCAAACGAAAGGCTACAAGAGAGGAATTAAGGAGGCTTTATCAGGAAGGCGGACTGATAGAGTTTGACCGCACAAAGATTCATGGCTCTAATTTAGAGGATCTGGATTTTGATAAAATAGAGAATTACCTTTTGATGATTACCGGGAAGAGATTTGAAGATTTAGACATTAGCAGGGAAAGGCTTTTAGAAAATAAGGAGATTGCAGTTTATAACGAGGGTGGTTATCAGGTTACAATAGCCGGGATGTTAGTCTTTGGGAAAACACCCGGTCAATATTTGCCTCAAAGTGAAATCAAATTAGTCAGGTTTAAGGGAACGGATGTTGGTGGTGATATTATTGACCGAAAGGAGATTGAAGGGGATTTGCCTTTTATGATTGATTACACCATAGGTTTTATCAAAAGGCATACTAATCTGGGGGCAAGGATAGAAGGAATAAAGAGGATAGATATCCCTGAATACCTGGATGCAGTAATCCGTGAGGCAATAATAAATGCCGTGGTTCATCGAGACTATAGCCTCAGGAATGCAAATATCAGCGTGTTTATATTTGATGATCGACTGGAGATAAGAAGTCCGGGCAGACTTCCTAATTCAGTCTCATTAGAAAAACTCCCCCTTGGTGACCATCACCCACGCAATAGATTGCTCTTTTTATTCTTGGAATCAATGGGATACGGGGAAAGAATAGGGACAGGAATCCCTCGAATGATAAAAAGATGTAAAGAAAATGCCTATCCAAAACCTAAATTTGAGGAAAAAGGGGAGGAATTCTGGATAAGTTTGTATCCAAAATAGCAGGAAGATGCAAGGATAGGAATCATGGACAACAACATGAATTATATTCTTCCTGGTCGATTGGCTGTAGTCCAAGGGGACCAAAATACTGGCCAGAGAAGATAAAGAGGAGAAAAGAGATAATTAAGGCATTATCAAACTATCAGCCATTACCAGCTTTAGGCAGCCCGACTGATGTGATCACCGAGCCGTTTACCATTATGCTCTGAGGGATTGTTTTTGAAAAGATACAGGCATGGCTTGAGGCATCAACCAGCGGATACACAGGGAAAGGTAGTTTTGCTTAATAATGTCGCCGAAGAGCTTACAGGCTGGCCCGAAAAAGAGGCAATTAATAAATCTACAACAGAGATATTCTATATTATCAATGAATATACCCGCAAACAATGTGAAAATCCTGCGACCTGTGTGGTTGAAAATTACTACATGGGTAAAAAGGACTGTTTTACAGATTTAATCTACAGATTGCACAGATTTTCACAGATTA
>JASEHA010000401.1 GCA_030018795.1 bacterium | reverse complement strand
AAGCCTGCGGCTACCCTGAGATGATTTGTATGTATATTGTTGAAACCCTATACTATTGAGCGAAACTATAGTTTTCCTACCGATTTCATTCTTCACTTCTTTTCCGTCCTTTTCCGTCCACGCCCAGCTCTATCCTCAAGCCCTTGAAACCCATCGGCAATAAATCTGGCTACCCAATACCTTACTATCCGGCGATTTAATCCTATTATTCTGGCAGTCTCTGTAATACTTCTGGTTTGTGCCATCGACAATATAATCTTTGCTCGCCGTACCAGACCAGCCTTCATGCTCCTGTTCCTTATGTATCGAACAAGCTCCTGCTCCTGCTCTTCTGTAAGTGTAAGCTGCAGTGGTGTTTCTCGTCCTCTTCGTCCTTTCATCAACCTTACTCCCATATAACACGCATAGGGCCGGGAGACCCCGTCACTACATGGATTTCCCCATCATCACATCTCTTAGAGACCCCCGCCCCTACATAGATTTTTCGCCTCTTATAATAATTGCAAAAAAAAAATCTGTTTTTGGACACTTTTTTCATCTGACAGGCATCTTCATCAGGCACACACCTTGACCCTTATGTCCAATTATTGGACACAGAAAAGGTTACAGCAACCCCTGCTCAAGTATAACATCATGTCATGCAATATGTTGCAATAATTCTCCTGCTTGTGCAATTATTGGATACATGCGTACAACAATCATTAATCAATCATAGAGGCAAATATCAATACCCATTGCCGTTATTGCGATTATAGCATTCCCCCTATGTGCAAAAAATACACACTTTACGTTCCACGCATGAACAAAACCCCTGCTATCAGCTCCCTACTCCCTACCTTATCACTGCCAGCTTACCACACCGACTGCCGGCTGCATTACTGATAACAAACAGATACACGCCACTTGCCACAGATTGTGAATCATTATTTGTCAGATCCCAGGGTTCTCCACTATCCACATCAGACATGGTTTTGATTAACTCACCACTTAAGGTAAATATTCTGATTGTTGCCTTGCCTGTCCCCCAGCTAAAATTCATAGACGGCGTTGTAGCTGGATTTGGCCATATCTTTAGCTGACTGAAGTCGTCCATTTTTTCAGCTTGTGCCTGCATAATAGGTGCTGCCTTTATTGCCCGCACCATAAAATGCCTTGCAGGCAAGCCATCATTTGAACCGCATACATATGTATAACCATTTTCCTTATTCATAACCATGCTTGTCATTGTATCTTTATCAATTAACATCAGGTAATAGTCCTGAGATATCTCTTCATTATTCCATGTAATGGCTATGCGTTCACCTGACAGGTTGGACTTAACCTCAAACTCCCAGACAATGGACTCAGCCGGCGGCTTGATATCCCAGTCAAATTGATTAAATGGGACAGCCGTCTCATCTGGATGAACAAACCTGAGTGTTACAAAGCTACCCTGCGGCTCTGGCAGCTCAAGCCTATCGCTGCTATCCAGTCCGATTGATGAATTAGGGTTAACACCAAGACATGGGGCACCATTGGCTATGTCCTGATATTTGCCGGCAGAGACATGCAGGCTAACCTGCCATCTGTCAGTGGAGACAGCATCACTGGCAAACGAGGATTTAAGGAGTGCCGGCAATATATTAACATTATCCTTCTTGTCCACTACTGTCCACGCTCCACGCTCCACTGTATTTGGGATAATCAGCCTGCAATCCGTAAGTGCTGCAAACCAATACCCTTCCCATGGCTCAATGCTATCAGCTATCTTGTAGTTACCGTCTACAAACCTGTATAATACGCCATTAATAAGACCTGCCTCAATCG
>JASEHA010000400.1 GCA_030018795.1 bacterium | reverse complement strand
AGAACTCGACTCCTTACTTACGTTACGGTTTCAGAGTTTTAAATAGCTCAGTTTATGGGGGTGCGTAGTATATGCTTGGGGTAAACAGCCTTGAGCAAGTTGTCTCACTCCCATTTGATTACAATAAAGTCCTTAAAAATATTGTCAAGGTGTTTGACATCCTGGCATGGCAAGCAGAAGATGAACGGAAGGCATTGTTACAGTACTGTACCGAGCAAGGGCTAATAGAATATAAAAAGGTAGGGCTTGTGGATGTGGGATACTCTGCAACTATCCAGCGAGCTCTCAGTCGTCTACTGGAACATTCTTTAGCCGGTTATTATTTTGTAACTGACAACCTGGCATCTTCATTGAAATCGTCACAGGCAATTTGTCGAGCTTACTTTGGCGAGTTTGTTCATCCTTTTCAGAGTAGTTTGCCAATCCAACGCTATAGCTTATTGATGGAGGCAGTGCTAACTGCTCCAGAGGGACAGTTGATTTGTTTTCATCGCGGTCCATCTGGGATTGAACCGGTATTTCGGCAGCCCAGTATTGCCCAAAAACGATTCCATACAATTCGCTACATCCATGAAGGTATTCTGAGATTTGTCAGAGATATTCTGGATCTATTCGGCATAGCAGCATTGGATGTTGAGTTCCCTAAAGATGTTATTCAACATTGCTATGAATTAGTAATAACCGGCGAATTGGGTGTTGGTAATCTACAATCGATACTATCAGTGGAAGACTACTATTGTGGGAACGCAGAGATACCGGTATTGGATTGGTATACACAGATTTAATGCCCATCTTATATTCAATAGGTAGATGAATATTGATGGGGTAAGGAGATTGACATGAAAGAAATCATAAGATATCCTATTCCTTATCAATCGAAGTGGTTTGACAAACTGGTAATTAAACTCGGCTTTTGGTTTCCTATCTATTGCCCTATTTGTGGTGGCTTTTGGGGTATGGTTATTTGTCATGAACCATTACGAGAAACTTGTTTTTGTGTAAAATGTAGAGCCTATAATAGAAAAAGGCAGATTGCCTATGTTATTTGCAATGTGTTTTCAAAACGAGAAGGAAAAAGATACACAAATCTCCAACAATTCAAGAAGAATGACACTTTGAAAGTTTACAATTTGGAGACATTTGGAGACATATGGTGCCTTGCATGATATTTTAAAGGATATGAAAGGATACATTTGCAGCGAATATTATGGAAACGATATAGCCAGTGAAACCTATGTAAATGGTATTCTCCATGAAAATCTTATTAACCTATCCTTTCCAGATAATTACTTTGATCTTGTTATTTCCGCAGATGTTCTGGAGCATGTGAACGACCCCTATAAAGCTCATCGTGAAATCTATCGGGTATTAAAAGTTGGTGGAAGACATATATTTAGTGCACCTTTTATTCAAACTGACTTTTTGGATGTGGAATACGCAACAATTGGGGAGAATGGCAATCTAATTCACCTTAAAGAGCCGAGTTATCATATTGATCCTCTTAGACCTGAGGGGGCTCTTGTATTCAGGTTATTCTCGCTTGAAATGCTCATAGAACTACGAAAAATTGGTTTTTGGGTAAATTTATACCATTTATATTCCCCACTACATGGAATAATCGGGCCAAACGCCATTATTTTTGAAGCAATCAAATAGTATAGATAGAATTCGGA
The DNA here is from genome assembly GCA_030018795.1 of bacterium. Taxonomy (GTDB): domain Bacteria; phylum UBA9089; class CG2-30-40-21; order CG2-30-40-21; family CG2-30-40-21; genus CG2-30-40-21. The sequence goes on along the minus strand of JASEHA010000400.1, from coordinate 138 downwards.
GGACATAATACTAAATTTTTGGAACAAAAGGATAATTTAGTATTGTGTCCCCGAAATTATTCGACCTGTGCAATCGACATTTATTGACAATTTGTAAGAATTTAGGTAAAATGTAGAATATTGAATGTAGAATGTAGA